>JAUZPS010000789.1 GCA_030705945.1 Bacillota bacterium | reverse complement strand
TTTTTTTTGAAACGCCCTTTGTTTTAATAGGAGAATACCAATTTGTCAAAAGTCCTCAAACTCTGACTGTTAAAGGCATCATATACAATATAAATATCATGTGGATTAGCTAATAGATCATCAACGTACTGATTATCTATATTAAGGCTATATTCTAAATATCCATCAATAACTAATCCAGTTCCGTATTTGGTATACCAACCTGATAACATTTCCTTACCAATTACGGGACCGTATAAACTATCCAATCTCACTTCTAAAGTTTCGAAAGGATTTGAATAATTTACTTTTCCATAAGCCTTTATTTGCAATGGATTGGAATAATTATCGCCTGCATACTTTTTTAATTTACTGAAGTCTATATTCTTGAATTTAATCCAACTTTTATCAGAGCAAGTTATAGAGGTTCCATTGTTCACAACGCCACTCATTTCATCATAATTTTCAGTCTGGAGCTCCAGTATATTGTCGGGTTTGATTGTTGGAGTCGCGTTGTAATAAGTGGGGGTAGGTGTTGCGGTATATAAACGGGGGGTAGGTGTTGGCGCATGTTGGCTTGAGACTCCAAAATTTATTGAGATCCTGTCAAGTTCGCAAACCTCATTGCTGCTTGATTTAAAGACTACGTAAACATTATGAGCGCTTGTATAAATTTTGCCTTCATTAGAATTGTAGAATGCGGTTAATTTATCTTGCGGGCATTGAAATGAATCAGCTTTAAATGCAGATATAAGAGTTCCACTGCTAGGGTCATCAAGCCTTACTTCAATATAAGAGAAACTGTCTTTTGGAACATTCTTAATTAACGCGCTTACAGATAGATTGGAAATGGAATCAGTGGGAAAAATAGGCCACTTGTTAAAGTCTACATTTTTAAATTCGATCCAACTGTTATTATAGCATATTATTGTATCACCGTTATTTTTTATATTACTCATATCGTCATATGCTACAGCTTTAAGAACAACGTTGTTTGGATTGGTGGGGACAGGAGTAGGTGTTGAA
>JAUZPS010000788.1 GCA_030705945.1 Bacillota bacterium | reverse complement strand
TCTGAAAAATGATGGTTCAATGGGTAGTAATGACACCAATTCCCAAAGTTATCCTGGGGGCTATGTGGAAATCTTCGGGGATAAGGGAACGTCCCTTGAATCGCCTAAAAATAATGTAGAGTTTAGTGTTTCGAATACTCCTTCAGAATGTGTTGAAGCTACTTCAGACAAAGCGGATATTGTACTGAACAGCGCTTTGCAATACGACCAGCGAACATTACTTATACCTTATACTTTTGAGAACAAAAGCGACACTCCATTAAGAGATAATATTTTATTTACACTTGATGGCAAAGAAGAAACGCGCGCTTTGACAATTCCTCCAAAGTCGAATATTTCCGGATATATTTTCTTTGATGGCGTAGAGCCCGGAAACCATGTGTTGAAGTATGAATCAAAAGCGGGTTCCTCCTCTTTGAATATAAGTATTCCAGAAGATTATTCCGCTGCAATCAAAGAAATAACGAACGAGAACATAAATGTTTCAAGTGATGAAATAATTATTAATGTATCATTGGAAAATACTGGCGGCAAAGATTTTTCTGGAACTTTAGCATTAAAAAATAGTTTTTATGAAGATCGGAAGGACATATCAATAAAGCGTGGAGAGAGTATAGAGATCCAAATGAAAATACCTCTTAACGATACAGTTAAGCCGGGAAAATATGATACCCAATTTATATTGAGCGGTAACGGCGGAGTAAATGTGGTAAGCAGTATTCAGGTTAGCGCGCCTGAGAGGCCTGTGGTTGTAACGCCTGATTTGCCTAAGGTTGAAATAACCGGCTTTAATGCGGATCAACTTTATAATGCAGGTAATTTAAGCTATTTAAAAGCTTTGGTTAAAAACCATGAACAAACCCAAACAAGAGTCACAGCCGTAATGAGTTTTGGAGATATATCTGATTATGAAGAAGAATTTACCTTAGAACCAGGACAGGATAAGGAAATCTCCATACCGATAGATATACCTGCGGATTTAGAGAGCAATAATTATAGTGGAGTTCT
>JAUZPS010000787.1 GCA_030705945.1 Bacillota bacterium | reverse complement strand
CTAACATCAGGGCTGTTGGCTGACATTACTAGCCTCCAAAAAAATATTTTTATGATGCTGACTATATAAAAAGCACTATTAATCTTACATTTGACGGAGCAAAATAACGAACGCTTTAATGTTATTTTGTGATAGGCAAATGTAAAAGATTAATTGCTTTTTATATACATAAGGCGTTTCAAAAAATTCCTTGTTCAAGTTTTATACGATGAAACCCCATTATATCAAGTTTTTGAAACGACCAGTTAAGACATGATTGAAATATTACTTCCCCTTCTGAGCGTGTGTTCACGAGTTAAGTAAACACGAAAGCGAAGTTATAGGGGAAGTTATATTTTCAACATGACTAAGGGCGTTTTTTTGATAATGTTAAAATGAATAAAAACAGCATGCAAAGTAACAAATAGCTAGCTGTTTTTATTTATTTTGTAAAATGGTTGCATATTTATAGATAACCAAATGTATAAACCTTTACATCAATCAAATCATAGCTCTTTAGGTCCATTATCCATATTAATGCAACTACTTACCCTTTTTTAATTTTTCTTCTCGCAGCTTTTTATTCTCATCTACCTTAAATCTGACCATCTTTTTTATTAGATCATATGGAAGTGGTCTTTCTAAAGGAAATTGTATTGAACCTTTCGCCCATTTATATTCTGATAATTCACTTTTAAACGCTTCAATTCCGCTTGAAGTTGGATAAAATCCAATATGGTTTTTAAAAGCTGCAAAATATACCAGTATTCCATGCAGCGTAAAAGCAGGCATCTGATAACTTATCTTTTCCTCTGCATCTGGCGCTTCTTCCTTAATAACTTGTCTTAAAGTTATTAGTTTATCCTGAATGTCAGGAGGAAATTGTGAAATGTACTCATCAATTGATCTAAAGGTAATTTTATTCCCTTCCATAATGTCTCCTCTCATAAATTAACTTTTTTATTGTACATGTTTTAAATCTCTATAGATAAAGTTTGGTTATTCAAATATAAGTCTTAATTAACTTTTAATTAACCAAGACTTAAATCGAATACTTTTGTATCTATATTTTACTCTGTACTAAGCAACACCCGCAAGGCTATTTATGCGATTTG
>JAUZPS010000786.1 GCA_030705945.1 Bacillota bacterium | reverse complement strand
CGTTTTGTTATGCGCCAGCTTTAGTTTATCTGTAGGAAACGAGGGGGTAAATCAAAAGTTCGTATTGCCGGAAAATAAAATTAATTAGGTGGCATATTTTGCTCTGCTATATGTAAGATTAATAAAGATTTTAATATAGATATTTACTTTACCAAATAAACTTTCAGCCAATCTATAATTTTGTTGCCTATATCAACCTTATTGGGCGATTTAGTTAAAAGATCGTTACCATGGGCGGTTTCATCAAGGGACAACACTTTTTTCGGTTCTGTAATAAGTTGCTCAGCAACTCTTTTGGTGACATCCTGATAATAAGCTCCTAATTCATCCTGCGTGGAATAAGCCGCAAGTATAGGTGGATGGGCTTTTTTTAGAACGTCCTGAAATGCTGCGTCATCTTCTGAAATTGAAAGCGCTACAGCGGTTTTAACTGTATAATCAAGTCCATCTTTGCTCATTACTGTAAGAAGTTCTTTACCTCCATGACAACCTCCGACAAAGGCTACACGGTTTGTATCAATTTTGGATTTGTATTCTTTTAAGCTATAACTGATTGCAGCTTCTACATTAGAAGTATCCCATGTTGTATAAGAGATATTAACAACGCAAAAGCCTGCGTCTGCTATACGTTGAGGAAAATCTCCCCAGGCAGTTCTATCTGCTCCTCCGTTATGAGCTAGAAAGACAGTCGGCAGTTTGCCTTTTACATCTTTAGGGTAAAGGACAGTCTCGCTTAGGGTCAAATATGCCTGGTCTTTGGAAAAAATATGGGCGCAGCCATAAGCGACAATACTACATAACATTAAAAACAATAGTGTGAAAAGAAGTATTTTTACCTTTTTCAATTAAATCACCCTTTCTAATTTGTAAGTATTTTTAGACTTTAATTATTATTAACATAAATCCCAGGATTTTGTACAAAACAATATTATTATAAACATCGAAAAGAAAAAAGTAGGTTAATTTCATATATTTGGTGTGTTTTTTTCGGGTATCTCATTTAGGTATATAAAAAGCACTATTAATCTTACATTTGACGGAGCAAAATAACGAACGCTTTAACGTTATTTTGTGATAGGCAAATGTAAAAGATTAATTGCTTTTTATATAGTATCAAAAAAACTTAGCAACTGGGCGTT
>JAUZPS010000785.1 GCA_030705945.1 Bacillota bacterium | reverse complement strand
TAAGAAAAAGCAACCGCCAGTCCATAACAGGAATTGTTATTAATAACGGTGAACTTAGCGTGTCAAAAAAATGGGTAAGAAATTTCAGAGCGGCAATATTTAACGCAAAAAAGCAAAAAATAGAAGGCAGTCTCTCAAACGGTCTTAGAAGCGAAATATCAGGTATGGCGGCATGGTTAAAAAGCGTAAATGAAATGAAGTATGATAAGATGATTAAGGATGCTTTGGATGTAATAAGGAACAACTGAAAAATTACTTCCGGTTATAAGGAGTGATTATGGATTAAGTGAGCATGAAAGCTACGATTTTAGGGTAAGTTGTTTTTTAACGCTCCTAAATTAAAATAAATTAAGGGAGTTTCAAAAAATTCCTTGTTCAAGTTTTGTATGATGAAAACCTATTATATCAAGTTTTTGAAACTCCCAGTTGACCAGTTTATTTTTTGATACTACTTAATACATAAAAAATGTTGAATTTATAATTTTAGTCTGATATACTAAAAAATGTGAAATTTAACAGACTGATAGTATAATAATAGATTCCTTGGCCTTTATACTGCGGCGCAGCGCCGTGGTCGAGATTTGCTATTTACACGTCACCTGGTTGCGCGCAATACGCATAGCTAGCATCTATATAAATTTAAAATGGAGCCTTCGGTTAATTTATATAGATGCTGCTATGCTGAAGTGTCACAACCAGATATTAGAGTTGTCAGCAAGGAGTCTATTATTTCTAAATTTATAATATTATCGAGCAAAGCATTTCTTTTTAGAGTTCTTAATTTCTGGTCATTGGCGCTTGTAACTATAAAATTAAGCGTATTGTCTTTTTCAAAATAAGATTAATATTTTTGTAGTATAAAACTTTACAGTTCGATATCTTAAATACCCCATTTCAAATACATTTTATAGATAAGTTGCAAATAAGATTTTACATTAAAAATGCAGTTAATACGTCCGCATTTTACAATCAAAGCTGAAGTTTTCGCAACTTATGAATCAAAGTATATATTTTGCAATATAAAAAATGGATGTAAAATGTTTATTGCAAAATATATAGATAAAAAGCAATTAATCTTTTACATTTGCCTATCACAAAATAACGTTAAAGCGTTCGTTATTTTGCTCCGTCAAATGTAAGATTAATAGTGCTTTTTAT
>JAUZPS010000784.1 GCA_030705945.1 Bacillota bacterium | reverse complement strand
ACTAACGGTTACTCTGGATAAAGGCTATGGTTTCAACAGTACCCAGGAACCTTTGATAAAGAAAATAATTGATGTAAAAGACGGTTTTTATGAAGGCGACATTAAGCTCCCAACGCTTGAACCCGGAGGATATAATCTAGAGATAAAACATGATGATACTTTGATTTCGAGTATGTTTGTAAAGGTCTATAATTATACAAAACCCTCTTACAAAATTGATATCACAAAGGATAAGAAGGCTATCTTCCCAGGTCAGGAAGTTAATTTCGGCATAAAATCATCTTTTTTTGAAGGGACAGGGGTTGCAAATCTTAAAGTTGACTATTTCATTGATGATTACTTCAGTGGAATTAAAAACGGCAGTGGAACTACAGATACCAAAGGAAACATAAATGTAAAATACACTCCTGAATTAAAAAACAAGGCTCAAGGAGAGCAACAGGTAAGGCTCAATATTCGAGCAACGTTACCTGAAAGCGGTGAAATAAATCAATCCGATTATGTCAGAGTCTTCTCAAACGATATAAATGTAAACCTTTCAGGTGAAATAAAAGATAAAAAAGGCTCCATCACAGCAAATATAAACAAAATAACCTTAGATCGTCTAAATAACGGTTCTGCAAAGGATGACAGCGATTATCTAGGTGATCCGGTAAATAATAAAACAATTTCAGGTACTATATACAAAAACACATGGGTTCAAAAGGAAGATGGCGATTATTACGACTTTATCAA
Source organism: Bacillota bacterium (assembly GCA_030705945.1). Taxonomy (GTDB): domain Bacteria; phylum Bacillota; class Clostridia; order Acetivibrionales; family DSM-2933; genus Pseudobacteroides. The sequence continues at coordinate 443 of JAUZPS010000784.1, read as the reverse complement.
TAAAGTTACTAGAAAAAGGTACAGATACGACCTTGTGAAAGATGCTGTAAAAGCAATCTCTATGACATCATCTGCTGATGGGAAAGCTCTTTATTCTTTCGATGTTGAAGAATCCAACGGCTCCTATTACACAGCCGAGTTAAACTGCGCGGACGAGTCAGGGAGAGAAATGAATTTTGAGATATACTTAAGTCAACATTATGATTTCAGGAACTACCCGGCAGATGATAATTATATTTTGGATGGTGGAAAAGACTCTTACAGCATTGGGGAAAACATTGAACTTGCGCTGAAAAAAGGAAATAGCCAATTGCCTGATGGCAGTTACCTATTTATAAAAGCGCAAAACGGTATAAGAAATTATTCTACATCCAATAAGCCCCTTTACAGTGATATTTTCAATAAAAACGACATGCCTGACACCTCAATCAAGGCAGTATATT
>JAUZPS010000783.1 GCA_030705945.1 Bacillota bacterium | reverse complement strand
ATGTCATTATGTGTAAATGGCTGTGTTATTAAAAATGATGTGGGAAAGTTGAGATGCTAAATTAAAAGGTTCGATGATGTTGGATAGATATAAAGACAAAACACTTTAAACATTACAACTTTCAACTATAAGGCCATAAGAAAATTTAAGCGGTTGAAAATATCGTCTAAAGTGTTTTTTTGTTTATATATAAAAAATAGCGCTTACAGAAGTTTTTTGATAAGACTCCATAGAACATCACAGAGTTCATCATTTTTGATCTCAATACCATATTCATTAGATTTGGAGGCATTTCCCATTTCACAGAAAATTTCATCTGAATCCGCGTATAAATAAAATTTACCGTCAGAAGGGCTGTTTTTGCTAAGTATGTCAAGCATTTGACCAATACTTAAAAGAGGCGAGCATTCATCTTTAGTGAATGCGCTGGGTCGGGAATAACAAAAATCAGTATTTTCTTCAAAAGACTCATCTTCATCTGTTTCATTATAATCTTCCTCGGATTCATCATCCTTATCTATTTCAATATCTACCTCTGATAGCTCAGCCCCTTTATCTAAAGGTAAATCTTCAGAGCCTTCAAAATCTACAGAGTCTTTAGATACGTCATTAATACATTTCAGATCATATAACATTATGCGATAACCATTATATATTTTGATATCGCCTACTAGAAATTCATAATCCTCATACTCGTCATTAATTATATCTTTACAGATATTAGCAACTGCAAAATCAAATTTATCAGGTTTCCAAAATGTATTAAGGTTTTGTTTTTGTTCTACATTAAGAGAGTTCAAATCTTCTACGGTAATTCTCTGTTTCATTGTAAATCCTCCTCATGATAAATGTTTTGGGGTATTTATGAAATTTACATTGTTGACCAAGCAGGACAAAAGTTATACAGTATTATTATATTTCTAGCGCTAATATATTACAAGAGTTATAAAAATACTTATATAAAAAGCACTATTAATCTTACATTTGACGGAGCAAAATAACGAACGCTTTAACGTTATTTTGTGATAGGCAAATGTAAAAGATTAATTGCTTTTTATATAGTCGTATAAATTATATTAAGTTAGGGCGTTTCAAAAAATTCCTTGTTCAAGTTTATATGATGAAAACTCATTATATCAAGTTTTTGAAACGACCAGTTGCTAAGTTTTTTTTGATACTATATAAAAAGCAATTAATCTTTTACATTTGCCTAT
>JAUZPS010000782.1 GCA_030705945.1 Bacillota bacterium | reverse complement strand
GATCCAGATGGACCTAATTTTTTAATTTAATTGCTTATTATTTTATTTCATTTTTTTACTATAATCTTTTACGCCTAACTTATATCTCTCTTATTAAACTTTAATACAGCCAAAATCAATAATCCAACAAGATATATTCCTATATAGAACATCATCCAGATGCTAGGCGATGTTGTACCTGAATCCAAGCCTCCAGTCATGGGATTTGAAATAATGACGCCTGAAAAAACAACCGACAGCATTTTTCTATAGATTAAATCAAATGGTGATATAAGGCTTGACAGGATGCCGAATTTATAAAGACTATCGTTTTTTATAATTGAGCCTATCTGTTCCATCATACTTCCAATGAGTCCTAAAATATATATTGAAACTACAATTATTCCATTTGTAAGACTTTTTAAACTTGAACTCCCGAATATAGCAAGAGAAAGAATAACAAGGGGTTGGAGTATAAAAAATCCCATTCCTTTTACCAAACCGGACATTTCCATCGTATCAGTTACAGGCAGCCCCTGAACCTTCGTAATCAGAATCACTAAAATGAACAATAAAGCCGCGTATACCCCAGATAAAATTCCAAGTCCTATGTATTTACCCAGAATATATTCATAGCGTTTAATAGGTTTGGTAATTATGGAGTGTATTGTACCGTTTTCTACCTCCGACGATATGGCGCTTACAGAAGCAACTATTGTCAGAAGCGCAACCAGCATGCTTGAAAAGTAAAAGCCCAAAACTGATATAAGCTGGGAAGCTACTTCCATTATCTGAATCGTGTTTCCAAAAGAGTTATTATTCATATCTTTTACATAAAAGTGAACGATAATGGTAAACAATGAAAGATAGATAAAGGTCAGGATTCCAACCAATAAAAAAAGTTTTTTCCTCACAGCTTCCTTAAATGTGGTAAAGGCTATTGTCATCATTGAAATTCACCGCCTTCTATCAGGCTTATAAACTTACTTTCAAGATTCTGGCCCTGAGTTCTTAATTCATAAAGTTTTCCAGCTCCATTTACAATAATGGCGGCAATTTTGTGAATATCGTCCTTGTTGTTTATTTTCATACTGATCCTGTTATTTAAAAAGCTTATATTATTGTCAAACTCCTTCAACTTGTCTAAAATTCCATCGCTTATATCTTCTGCCTGTATATGCAATATCTCTTCTCCCTTTAACAAATCCGACATATTGCCTTGTACAACTACAGCTCCTCTATTTATTATAACAACGCTGTCACATACCATTTCAACCTCGCTTAACAGATGACTGTTTAAAAGAATAGTTTTCCCCCTGCTTTTAAG
>JAUZPS010000781.1 GCA_030705945.1 Bacillota bacterium | reverse complement strand
GTTGCTATGTTTTTTTGATACTGCCTAACTCATATATAATTGATTAAGGGCGTTTCGAAAAATTTATTGTTCAAGTTTTGTATGATGAAAGCCCATTATATCAAGTTTTTGAAACGCCAAGTTGATCTTTTTAATACCGCCTAAGTTTCTTATAAGCGATAGGCTTTGATTTTAATATACATATTTTGCAATAAACATTTTACATCAATATTTTATATTGCAAAATATATACCTTGATTCATAAGTTGCGCTACAATAAAAAAACCTTCATCCCAAATAAAGGGACGAAGGAAATCTCCGCGGTACCACCCAAGTTTTCACCGCAAAAACGGTAAACACTCATTACTATAACGGGTTTGCTCCGGCATCTTCTACTATTAGTTCAAAGATGCAGCTCCAGAGGGAACTTCAACAGTTTGTCTCATCAAGACGCTTCCAGCCAATGGCATCTCTTCTCTGTAATCAACTCATCCGTTTACTTTACTCTATCACAGCTTTTTAAAATATTTATACAATTATAACACAGTTAAAAATAACATACAATAATTTTGATCAATTATTAAATTATAGGTAAAGAATTACTTAATATACTTTTGACAATATTAATACTATGCTATAATTATATTGCTTTAAATGAGCAAAATAATGAAAGCTTAAGAAATAATGATAACTTAAAATTAATTATGTTCAATAAACCTTATTATTATTCTTATTATATTCCTAATAGACGGGAGATTTACTATGAAAGATTTTGTTTTCATATCAGATTTTGATGGAACATTGACGGATGAGGACTTTTATTACATTATAATGAATAGATATCTTGGGGATGAAGGAAAAAAAATATACAAGGATTGGATCGACGAAAAAATGTCGGTATTTGAATTCCTTCAGAAGATATTTGGTTCCATCAATGAGAGTGAGGAAGAAGTTTATAAAGCTGTAATGAATATAAATTTTGATAAATATGCCAAGGGATTAATAAAAAGTGTTAAAGAAGCAAACGGAGAATTTATAATTTTGAGCGCGGGCTGCAGTTACTATATAGAAAAGCTCCTTGAACATCTGGGTATACAGGATGTTAAAGTGATATCCAATAAAGGCGTTTATGAAAACGGACGCATTTTAATGACTGCAGATACTGACAGCCCTTTTTATTCAGAGGTTTATGGAGTTGATAAAGCCCTGGCCGTCGAATATTATAAGGAGCAATATGACAGACTGTACTATGCCGGCGACAGCGAGCCTGATTTCAGAGCGTCAAAAAAAGCGGATATAATCTTTGCAAAAGGACATCTTCAGAAAATGCTGAAGGAAGCAAATCATTCCTTTGTTGAAGTTGATAACTTCAATGAGATTGG
>JAUZPS010000780.1 GCA_030705945.1 Bacillota bacterium | reverse complement strand
TTTTGAAACGACCAGTTGCTAAGTTTTTCTTGATACTGCCTAACAGACATTTTGGGTTGACTTTCGAGAGCTTGTAGTAATTTTCTAGACTATCGCTTCAACCGACCTTTTTAATATAACCTTAATTATTGCAAAGATAGGAACGGAAACAAGCATGCCAATAATCCCGAAGAATTCTCCGCCAATGAGAACTGCGAGTATTGTGGTAAGAGGATGAAGTCCCAATTTTCCTTCAATTATTTTGGGGGATATAAACGCATTGTCAATTTGCTGTACTATTGAGAAAATTATAATTGTCCAAAATGCCTTCATCGGCGATTCGATCAGCGCTAGGGCAATTGCAGGCAAACAACCTAAAAATGGGCCAAAATAGGGGATGATATTAGCGATTCCTCCTATTAGACCTAATACTAGAGGGTATTTTGAATTGATGAGAAATAGGCCAAGAGCCTCCATAGCGCCTACTATTAAAGCAGTAAGGAGCTGACCCTGAATAAAATTAGATAAAATGTGATTAATTTCTCTGCCTGTATTTATTAATCCATTACGCCATTTTCTTGGTGTTACCGATAAAAAAGCTTCTCTAAAGAACTTGGAGTCCTTAATAAAATAGTAGGCTATAATCATTGACAAGGTCAGATCAAACAGTATAGTCACAGCCTTCATCATTGAATTTAAGCCCTTAGAAAGGTTTTTCATGATAAAGCTTTGAACGTTATTAGAGCCGTTTTGAATCTCTCTCAATATGGCGCCTTTAATTTCTGGAGACCATTTGCTGGATTGTATATGAGATATGTAGCCATTAAATAATTTCTGATATTTATTTGTTAAGTCCGGCAGTGTGTCCATAAGTTCCTTTGTATTACCCATAAGCTCCGGAATTATAAAAATGGTAGCAACAACCATCCCAAGTGTAAAAACAAGGTAGATCAGGATGATGCTGACTGAACGAGGCATGTTTTTTGACTCAAGCTTTATTACTAAGGGTTTAAGAGAATAAGCAATTATAATAGCAATAAAAAAAGGTATAACTATTTGTATAATCTTATCTCTATTGCTATACAAGAATATTCCGAGTAGGACTATGATCAGAACTATCGGGGTAAAAATAAGTACCTTTTTTTTGAAATTAATCATATCTCACCTTTTATCTAAGAGGCATAATTTGTCAGTCACATCAGTAAACTTTCGCAACTTATCTAACATTTAGCGGAGCAAAATAACCAACGGTTTTAACGGCGTTTTTATATATATAAATATAAAGATTAATTGATTTTAATCTAACTCTACTTTCCCGCATAATTAATATTCTTACAGCTATATTCTATATAAAAAGCACTATTAATCTTACATTTGACGGAGCAAAATAACGAACGCTTTAACGTTATTTTGCGATAGGCAAATGTAAAAGATTAATTGCTTTTTAT
>JAUZPS010000078.1 GCA_030705945.1 Bacillota bacterium | reverse complement strand
CTGGAATAGGAGTATTGCGTTCGATTATTGGTAAAAAGTATCCGCTCTCATGCTTTCCGTTTCCCATATCTTTAGCAATATTGACACCCAGTGAATATGGACATACATCAGTAAGGATTACTTCACTCAGAGCTTCATTTCTCTCCTTTAATGCAACCTGAATTGCTGCTCCCAAAGCAACAGCTTCATCTGGGTTTATGTTTGAGTTTGGCAGCCTGCCGAACATTTTTGAGACAACGGATCTGACAACATGCATTCTTGTCGCTCCGCCGATTAATATAATTGAGTCAAGGTCTTTTGGCGTTAGTTCTGCATCCCTTAAAGCTCGTTCAATAGGATGACGAAGGCGGATTAGTAAATTATTAACAAGCTTTTCATAATCAGAGCGGTCAATAATTGTTTCAAATGTCCTGTTGTTTACAGTATATACCATTTTCCCAGAATTATTATTGCTAAGTTCATATTTGCATAGCTCCGCTTGCTTATTTATTGCCGATAAAGCTTTATTGTCAAGTGAATTAATATCAAAACCATGTTGTTCAATAAAATAAGAGGCTAGTATATCGGTAAAATCTTCACCTCCGAGGAAGTTATCGCCTGCTATGGATTTAACCTGCATTACACCCTCAAAGAGCTCAAGAATTGATACGTCAAAAGTACCGCCGCCCAGGTCGAAAACAAGAAAGCTGGTTTCAGATTTTTCAAGGTGGAGACCATATGAAATAGCAGCCGCAGTAGGCTCGCTGATCAAACGCTCAACCTTAAGCCCGGCAAGCTCCGCGGCTCTTTTTGTCGCTTTCCTCTGAGCGTCGTTGAAATAAGCCGGGACGCTTATGACAGCCTCCTCAACTTCACTACCGAAAAATGCCTCAGCATCTGCTTTAAGCGAACGTATAACAAAAGATGAGAGGTCTTCGGGTGAAAATGAGTATCTGCCTAACTGAAATACTTTCTCTGTGCCCATAAAACGTTTGAAAGATGAAGCGGTAAGCTGAGGATGGGTGATTTTTCGCTCTTTTGCTATCTGGCCTACATAAATTTCGCCATTCTCATCCACACTTACTACTGAAGGGGTTAGATTTGAACCGAGTACATTGGGAATTATTTTGGGACCGTCATCTGTCCAGTACGCGACCAGACTATTTGTAGTGCCCAAGTCTATACCAATTGTTGGCATTGTTATACACCTCTTTTATTACATTTTATAGAACTGGATAAAAGACAAAATATACTATTTTATTACTCGGAAGTTTTAATATATATTATATACTATAAAGCTTTCTCTTTTTCCAAGTCAATATTTTTTACCAATTTCGATGTAAATTAACAAATAGATAAACATCATGATTTTTGTTTCACAATTCATAAAAATATAATATACTAATGTTTATGATTAAATAGAGTATTATAATTATCAATTTACATTTATAAGAACAAAGTAACGTACGGTTTTACTGGTTTTTGAATATTAGAGAAAAATTAAAATCTTGAATTTTTAATATAATGGCAGGACAATCATTACTCGGAGGGCAAAAAATGCAAGATCTAACTTTAAAGAAAAATATTATATTGGAAGATATTACTTCCAAGTTGGAACATATACAAAAATCTTTGGATAACCTTATTTCAGAAGTAATAAGCGGCTTGATAACAGCCGAAAATGAAATTAAAATAAACAATGACAGTGATTGTAATGAGAAGCGGGATGAAATTATACAACATTTAAAAGATTGCAAAAATAGAGAAATTGAAATTAGCGATAAACTTAAAGATGTATTTACGATATTTAATAAGCTTAATGAAATAGACACAAAGTTATATAATGAGTTAAGAGAAATATCAAAGCGCCAGAAAAGTGTAAAAGATTAATTGACTTTAATATATTTAGATAAAAAGCAATTAATCTTTTACATTTGCCTATCGCAAAATAACGTTAAAGCGTTCGTTATTTTGCTCCGTCAAATGTAAGATTAATAGTGCTTTTTATATAGAACATGTTAGTTTGAGGAGTGCTTTATTTTGAAAAACCTTATTAAAGGATTTGTTTTAGGATTTTTGTCGGCTCTAATCATAAGCGCTGTTGTTTATGGACAAGTTGTGGAAAAGAATATAAGCGCATTTTTTGAAAACATTAAAATCTATGTTGATGGTAAAATTATCACTCCTAAGGATGTTAATGGTAAGACAGTCGAACCTTTTATAAGTGATGGAACCACATATTTACCAATCAGGGCAGTTGCTGGGGCATTATCAAAAGAGGTGGAATGGAATGCTGGTACAAAAAGTGTATATATTGGAGGTGTTCCCAAAGATGAAACTGATACTTACAGCTCGCCTCAAATAGAAGGCTGCAAAATATTCCCGGAGGATAATTTCTGGAATACTCCAATTGACAATCTGCCAATACATCCAAAGTCAGAACAGTATATAAACAGTATTGGAAAAAGCAAATCCATTCACCCGGATTTTGGAACGATATGGGAAGGCAAGCCAATTGGAATACCTTATAATGTTGTGTCAGACAATCAGTCAATGTCTAAAGTCAAGTTCGAGTACGAGGATGAAAGTGATCCCGGCCCATATCCCATACCTGCCAATCCATTGATAGAAAGCGGCAGCGATAGACACTTGCTGATACTTAGAAAAGGGTCCAATATCTTGTATGAATTATATAACGCGGTTCAGAAAAGTGATGGAAGTTGGCAGGCTGGAAGCGGCGCTATATGGAATTTGAATAAGAATGAGACTAGGCCAAAGGGTTGGACAAGCGCTGATGCGGCAGGCCTTGCTATTTTTCCTGGTCTGGTTAAATGGGAAGAGGTATATAAAAACGGAGAGATAAATCATGCCTTAAGAGTAACATTAAATAAAATTCAAAAGAGCTATATTTTGCCTGCAAGCCATTCTGGAGGCGGGTATAAGGATGAAAACTATCCTCCGATGGGTCTTAGACTCAGATTAAAGGCCGGATTCGATATTTCGAAATTTGACGCGCGTGTACAGGTAATTTTGCGGGCTTTAAAAAAGTATGGAATGGTTGTTGCTGACGTTGGAAGTGACATGTATATTTCTGGGTGCCCTGACTCCAGATGGAATGATGAAATATTAAGCTCACTCAATAAAGTAAATGCTGGAAATTTTGAAGCAGTATATACAGGCGAAGCGATTCCATATTAATTTATCAATTTCTATAACTTTTCTAATAGTCTCAATTATAAATATTAAATAATTAGGTAGTATCAAAAAAACTTAGCAACTGGGCGTTTCAAAAACTTGATATAATGGGTTTTCGTCATATAAACTTGAACAAGGAATTTTATGAAACGCCCTTAATTGATGAAATCACCAAACTTTATGAACATAATTACTTTAAGCCTAATTCCTTGCGTTTCTTTTCAATATGGTCAACATATATCTTAATGGTTTTCTCTGCGTCAAGTTCGACTACAACTTTACCTAAACCTAGAGTTTCCGTGGTTTCAGTCAGAGTTTTCACAACTACATCGCTTCCTGTGATGGATGGAACAGGGGCTATATGCACAAGCCAGCCAAGAGCCACGGCTGTACAGGCGTCTGCAACTGCTTTCTGTTCAAGGTATTCAGGAGCTCCTATTACAAGCGGTAGCATATTTGTGTCTACATTAAGCGCGTCTGCCAGTTCTTTTGCTGTATGAGTCATCTTTCCTATGTCCACGCAAGCGCCGTATGAAAGCACAGGAGGGATGCCAAGTTGTTTGCAAACCGCCTTAAGTCCTTCGCCGCATTCATCAGCGGCTTGAGGGTTTGTAAGGCCTGTGTATTCCATAACTGCTGATGTGCAGCCGCCTGATAGAACAAGGATATTATTTTCAATTAAACCTTTAGTGATCTTGAATACATTGCTACCACCCTGGCCATACCTTGCAGTAGTGCACCCGACTATGGTTGCTATTCCTCTGATGTTTCCGTTGGCAATCTGTTCAATCAATGGACCAAAGCTTCCGCCGAGAGCTTTTTTTACAGACTCTGTGCTGAATCCGACCATACAATCTGATTTGTGAGGTGGAATGTAGATTTTCCTGTTTTCTGATTTACGTTGTTTAAATGCGTCAATTGCTATGTTCAATGCTTTTGAAGCCTGTTCATTCATTTTCTCAGGAACGAAGTCCAAAGTATCGGTGCCCTGAAGCTGTATTACGGGATGAGCGCTAAGTAATTTTGTTCCAAAGCGTTTAGCGAAAAGAGGCATGGTGGGCACAGTACAGTTATAATCAAACATGAACAGATCTACTGCCCCTGTTGCTAATAGGTATTCCTGGGATAACCACTCGCCCTCCTGTCCTCCGTAAGCTTTTTGGTTATGCGCGCCTTCATAATTTATTAATTGTTGTCCTTCGCATACGTGGCCAAGTATCTGGATGCCCTCAGCGCCCGCCGACTTTGCTTTTTGCTGCCATTCGTCGGAAGATGCCATGTCAATAGCTACATGAGCTAATAGGGGCATATGCCCATTGGTGACAACGTTGATCATGTTTTCTTTCAAAAGCCCCATGTTTTGCTGTTTATGGGCGATTTCCTGTGTGCCCATGAGTATTTCCTGAATTATATCTAACAGGAACAGTCCCTGATATTCATTCGCGACGCCGAGTCGGAGGCTGTTTAATAGGAATTCGGTAGGATCGGATGTGAAGTTTGTCATGCAGCGGGTCTGAGCATATGCTACTTCACTGTATCCGCCACCTGGGAATAGGCCAAGTTTTCTCCACAGATCCTTTCTCATTGAAGGAGCAAAAGCTTCAACAGATTTTGATGGAATATGGAAAGGGGAATGTATATCATCCATTACCCACTGAGCGAAATCTACTGCTAATTTTTCTATTGGCTGATTTGCGTTAAGTCCAGCCATATCTGCATACTTTTTCAATTTTTCAGCATCTCTGATCTTCAAACCGCTTTCTGGATGTTCCCCAGCGGCTTTCAGAGTGCGGGCCGCTTGATGGCAGTGAAATATATTTGCGGAGACGCCGATTGTTACATGGCGATAAACAAAGTTCCTTGATACCATTGTATGAGCATCAACACCGCAGGTTCCTCTAGGTACTTTATCACTGATACGGCAAGGTCCGTTGGCGCATAGCTGACAGGACAGACCTTCAATACAGAATTTACATTGAATGGGTTGCTGCTGGCTGAATCGGTCAAAAACATTGGTCAATCCTGAATCGTGGACTACCTGATACATCTCTCTCATGGCAGGGTCTATGATGACATTGAGAGGATAGCCTTCTTTTGATTGATCATCCTTCTTAATGTGTTCTCTTTGCCATTTGTGTACTTCTTCCATTGATGGAGATTTCACTATTTCATTGTAATCAACCTTGATGCGGTTATGGATGTCTGAGTGAGTATTTGGGTCATTTGAATTTTCATTTGTAAGTTTTGTTCCGAAAGTGGTTTGATCTCCACGCATGGTACCCGCGCTTCGTTCATATGATTTTTCAATATCCTTATCTGACATTGATTAGCCTCCTTGATAATAGATTATTTAAAATCGTGAAAAATACAATATTATTTTTTGGATACTACCTTAACTTCATTTTTAATGTAAAATTTTTTCGCAACTTATATGCTTTAAAAACTAATCTTACATTTGGTTATCTATAGATTTCGATAATATATAACTTTTGCGTTGATAAACTAAAATATGCATGCTCAGACGATTAACAAAAATTTTTATTACAGCAAACAATCAATAAAATTGAATAATAAAATAATTGGCTACATTAGCCGATATTATAGATGTATTAATGAATTTCAAAAGAGAAAGGTAGAGTAATATGACACACAAAAAACAAAAGAAAGTATCCCTATTACTCTCTATTGCGCTGATGCTGACAGGAGTTTTCTCCTCCGCGGCTTCCGAAAAGGAAGTTCCTGAAGCGGTATATTCCGGAATAGACAATGCGTCTGTATTATTGAAAAATATTGACTATACTGATGTTAAAAATTCAGATACGTGGGCTAAGGAAGCGATTTACGAAACCGGAGCTCTTGGAATTATGAAAGGGTATGGAAATAGAAGCTTCGGATTGACGCAGCCGGTAACAAAAGAGCAGGCCATTGCTGCCGCTTATAGAATAGTGGGCAGGGAAGCTGACGCGCAAAAAGCGGCGGAAGCGCTCGATAATGCAAGAGCTGCCGCAAATAAGAAGAAAAATGCAATTAATATGTGGTCCGATGGTTATTTACAGCTCGCTGCTAATGAAGGGTTAATAACAAAACAGGCCCTGACAGATGCTTTGAACGCTGATCAGACCACACTTATACCTGGTACAAGCTTTTATAGGAGCAATCGCGCTCAGAGGCAGGAAATAGGCGACTGGATGGCAAAGACCTTGAAGCTTGATCCTGTGTACGGACAAGATAATATATTTAACAGCTTCAACGACTGGTCAATGGCAGATCCTATTAAAATTCCATATCTTGAAGCAATGCTAAAAAACAATATAATGAACGGTACTGGTAACGGAAGCTTTAATCCTACCGGGACTGTTACAAGGGAACAAACCGCGCAGATAATTAAAAATGCTGAGAATATTATTTTGCCTATATTAAAGTATGATAAAAAGATGGGAACAATAGAGGATATTAAGAAATCTGTTGATTCCAGCATGGGAGATAAGATAACGACTAACACGTACAATATAAGAAACAGCAACGGTAAGCTTCACAAAGTAGATGCTCAGTATTTAACCGACGCTTTCGACAATAGCAAGAATGAACAGGTTGGAACCCCGGTACCAGGCGCTGAAAAAGATTTTATTGTATATAAGGATGGAAAAATCGGAAAGAATGATCTTCTGAGTTTAGGCGACAGGGTGGAATACATTGTTGCTCCCGATAATACCATAAGGTTTATGAATGTTGTTTCCAGCGTAAATGATACAAAATATGTAGCAGCGCAAGTCAATTCAGTGGACCCATCAAAACTTACAATGAATGTGACGACACTTTTGAATCTTGATTACCCTAATCTGGATTCTACAAATAAGGGAAACATTGCAAACAGCGGCAGCGGTCTTATTGATTCTACCTTAAGATACAGTAATAACGCCAAGATTCGCATAGACGGCAAACCTGCAACCATCGATCAGATTAAGCCTGACCTGACTTTTATTCTTACAATAAAGAACAATATGGTTACGGATATTAATAGCGCAAATCTTACACTAAATGGAGATACGCGGATAGTGAGAGGGGTAGTCGAAGAAAACAATCCCCAACTTGGGTATATAACCCTTTACGGCGAAAATGGGGATGGTGTGGATCCTTCTGTGTTAAACGCCTTAAGAACGTTTAACTATATTAATCCTAATGGCATAACTGTAAATAAGAATCATAAAAAGGCTGATATTGAGGACATAGAACCGGGGGACTCGGTTTTCATGAAGCTGGATGCCGGTATGAATGTTTATGATATAAGCGCTGCCGATAACTATACAAACAAATACGCAAAGGTCATATCACGGAAACCATCAAGTATCGCGGTAGAGTTTGAAGATGGAACTCAACAGGTTTTGCCCGTGGATGATAAGGTTACTGTTGTTAGCAATAATGAAGTGGTAGGGTTGGATAAATTGAAGGATGGAGACCGGATAAAGCTTCTTTTAAACCAGACAAATAAAAATATATCCGTCAAAGGAATTACAGTAAGCGATAGTCAGAAACCTATTAAAAATATATATAAAGGAAAACTTGTGTATATTGACGATACTTCGAATGATCTTGTTCTGCAGAATGTTGAGAAGCTTGACAAGGGCCAGTGGGAACGGGCGGATAGCATCGGTATCAGCAAAATCAGACTTGGAGATGATTATAAGCTATACTCCGACAATAAAGCAGTTGAGATTGAAGGAGTTAATAAAAATCTCAAAAATCAGGAGGCGTACATTGCATCTCAAAGTGATTATGGGGGAGGAGAGAAAGCAGCTGTTGTAACCTTCAGGAATAAAAATAACCTTGAGAGCATGATTGATGATACTATTTCAAATAATGAAGCAAGCGCAAACAAATTCGGGCTTACAAAAAACAGTAACGATTTTACATATGGGCCTGGAACAATTATTGTAAAAGATGACAGACTGGTGCTTGGAAACAGCATATCAAGCGATGACGCAGCTTATATTGTAGCAAACAGGGATAATGATAGCGGCGACTATTTAGCAGGTATTGTTCAATTAAATGAAAGAATAGATCCAAACGCTGCTACAATTTATAGAGGAAGGATCAAAGCAATAGATGACAATAAGAGCTTCGAGGTAGAATCCTTCTCCCAGTTAAAAGGTCAGAACTGGGAGTATGTCAATACTCCTAAGACCTTTAAAATAACTTACGATACCAAAATATTAACGGATAAAGGTCTGATAGCGCAACGCGATTTTACAGGTTATGGAGACAAATCTTTTATAGGTTCAAGCGTTTACATTATGGCGGACAATATTAACGCGGTTCTCGTCAGTACAGCGCCATATGGGCCTGACGGAGCCTTTGCTAAGGGAAGAGTGGTTGAACTGTCGGGAGGAAGTGCAGGAGACGATGGTAAATACCTTACAGAGCCAACGGGAGTTATGTTAAGGGATGCTAAAATATACGATGTTACAAATCATATATGGGCAGATAGCAAGGATATAACTCTTAATTTACTAAAAAACAGTATTATAATCAAAAATAAAAAAGAAATAAATCCTTCAGAGATTAATAAAAATGATACTTTAAGAATTTATAAAAAAGGTAAAACTGAGACAGGCGATGCTTATATTGTGATCGTTGACGCGTAGAACAGCGCTGCGAAGAGGAGTGGGTCTTAATATGAAAAGAAGTTTTTATATGATAATATTTTTAATTTTGACACTTATTTGCATTGAACCAATGAAGGTAATGGCGACAGAGGGCTACAGCGGCTATGAGGGTGGAATTTCTTCAGGTGAAGTTGCGGGAAAAACAACTTATGAATATCAGGAGGTAAATTTTTTAAGCGGACAGCCTGTAGTCTTAAAGGGAAGTCTTACCATAAAGAAAGCCCTTAAAGGGAACGCTGTTTCATCAACATACACTTATGATCTTGCTAGCATTGATAAAAGTTCGAATTTAAAGCGAACTTTGATCTATAATACTTTAATAAGCAAAAAAGATAATGGCCAGAGTGTTGAGGAGACTAGCCTTAATTCAAAGCCTGTTGAAACTATAAAGATTGGCAACAATAATTACACTCTGACAAGTTATGATTTCTCAAGGACAAATCTAACAGATATGAAGCCTGCAGTAAATTACTATGCGGGCAACATCTCAGGAAGAAAAATATATTCCATTGGAAGTTCCTCGTCAGGCTCTGCTTCTCAGAGTTCGGGAACCATTACTCTTGATATAACGGGTAAATTTTATGGATATGACCAGTATTGGGGAACGACAGAGGTGGAAGAGCTCAATTATATAGTTCAGAGCGAGAAAAAAAACGGAGCCAAAGTTGAAAAATGGGGTGGTTCCGCTGATGTTACATATTCTACATCGACTACAAAGCAAATAAGATATGTTGAAAACAAACCCAATGAGATAAGCTTTGGAGGGGGCTATGTGCAGACTCAAAGCAACAGCAGCATACTGGAGTACACCTCCAATCTGCCGGCCTTCGATCCTAGCAACGCGCCTTCTGACAATATGGTAACTTCAAAGGATAGCCTTAAAATTGAGACTTTTCCGGTTCAGACAAGGTTAAAGGTTCCAAATATAAGTCAGTTAAAAGGACATTGGGCGGAAAATGACGTAAGAATGCTCTATAGCCTTGAGGTTCTTACTGATAATGACTCCTCCTTTAACCCTGATCAGTACATGACAAGGGCAGAGTTTGCAAAAGCAATAATACTTGCGGGCAAAGAAGTTCCTCAAGATTCGGCTCTTATATCTAAAACAACAACCTCAGCCTCAACAAAAAAGACTCAAACTGTTCCAACATTTAACGATGTTACACAGGATAATCTGTATTATAATCAAATTGAAAGCGCATTTAAAAGAGGATTTTTGAATGGAAAAGGCGAAAGTAATTTCAATCCCAATGATTACCTGACTTTAGCTGAAGCTATTACCGTTTTCATAAGAGGACTTGGACTTGAGGATATGGCTCCCGAATCCGGCGCCGTGACCACCTTTAAGGACAATGATTCTATACCAGGTTATGCCAAAAATGCTGTAAGCGTCGCTCAACAAATAGGCTTAGTTAAAGGCGATGATAAAGGCAACCTCAACCCAAACGCCAAATTGACCAACGCAAAAGCGGCAGCGTTGCTAAATAGGTTTATAGTTTATATGCGTGATGGAATAAGGAAGGACTATAGGGACAAGTATTTGGGATTCTAAACTTATAAAAAAATCATTAAAAATAAATGTATATAAGTTGCGAAAAAGACTTTACATTAAAAAATGCAGTTAAAACGCCTGCATTTTACTATCAAAGCTGAACCTTTCGCAACTTATGAATCAAGGTATATATTTTGCAATATAAAAAATGGATGTAAAATGTTTATTGCAAAATATATAAAAGAATAATTAAACTTACAACATATTAAAAGTTATGATAAGGGGAGGCGCTCATGAGCAAATTTATTAGAAACAAACGCAAGCTGAAAAGCTTTATTTTATTAGTTATCATTATAACAACTCTAAGTTCAAACATGGCATTTTCATCAACGGACGCAACGGATGAAACTCAGAATTCGGATTATTTAAAAAGTATTATGGACATGGTAAACGATAAACATAAAGGCTCCGTTGATCAAAACAAAATGATGGAGAACGCTCTTAAAGGGATTTTCAGTTCAATGGATCAATACACTGAATTTTATACAAAAGAAGAAGCTAATCAATTTTTCAGCACTATTGACGGCGAATATGTAGGTATAGGTATAGCTTTTAATCAGTTAGACGGTCAGTACATTGTTGAGGAGGTTTATAAGGATTCACCTGCTGAGAAGGCTGGTATAGCCACTGGAGATAAAATTATCAGTGTGGACGGACAAAGTATAAGCAAAAAAGGTTCTCAGGATGTTGTAAAAATGATTTCGGGCAAAAAAGGAACTGATGTAATTATGGGAATCATTAAAGACGGAGAGAAGAACCAGACAAAAATCAAGGTTACCCGCGATGATATCAGGGTAAATCCCGTAAGCTATGAAATACGAGGCGATATAGGCTATATAAAATTAAGCATTTTTAATATGAACGCGGCTGCCGAAATGGCAAAAGCATTAAAGGAACTGGAAAGCAAAAAAATTAAAAAGATAGCGCTTGATCTAAGGGACGATCCTGGAGGAGAAGTAAGTCAGGTTGTTGAAATTGCCAAGAACTTCGTGCCCGAAGGCCTGATCGCAAAACTGGATTTTAATTCTGAAAAAATGCAGGATATAGAATACAGGTCAGATTTAAAGGATAAAAAATTTAAATTGGCGGTTCTCGTAAACGGAAACAGCGCCAGCGCGTCAGAAATACTTACAGGAGCAATACAGGACACTGCCGCTGGAACTATAATCGGAACAAAAACTTTCGGAAAAGCAAAGGTGCAAAGCATTTATTCTATATTAACGCCTGAAGCTTATAAAAAATACGAGGATCAACTTGGAGTAAAATTGGTAATCGGGGATGACCTTGAGGATAAGTACAAAATAACTCCTGAAGACTCTGAAATAATTGGATGGGTTAAAATAACGACAGGTTATTATTATACTCCTAATGGACGCATGATAGATCTTAAGGGGATAACGCCTGATATTAATGTCAGTGACGGTAAAGACGCCATAAACGGAGTTAATCTTAGTTCCATAAACAAATTAAAGGTGAAAATAAAACCCAAACTCAATTCTCAAAGCTATGAGGTATATAGCGCAAAGAACATATTAAGGGTATGCGGCTATAATGTTGATGCGGGCAACGATAAGTTTGACGCAAAAACTTTCGACGCGTTAAAGAAATTCCAGAAAAAGAGCGGATTGTACCCCTGCGGTAATCTGGATTTTTCAACACAGAAGGCTTTGAATAAAAGCCTGGACAGTGTTGTTATCAATACGGACAAACAGTATTTAAAAGCTGTAGAAGTACTAAATTAAAAACGCTATTAATCTATATAAAAAGCACTATTAATCTTACATTTGACGGAGCAAAATAACGAACGCTTTAACGTTATTTTGCGATAGGCAAATGTAAAAGATTAATTGCTTTTTATCTATATAAGTATATTAAAAGTTATATTAAAAATAATTAAAAAAATATTATTTTTCTATTGACTTATTATCAAAATACCTGTTATAATGTTTTAGCGTGCTAGTCACGGGACGTAAAAATAAATATGGCGGCGTAGCTCAGTTGGCTAGAGCATGCGGTTCATACCCGCAGTGTCGTTGGTTCAAATCCGACCGCCGCTATTATATGGCCCATTGGTCAAGTGGTCTAAGACACCGCCCTTTCACGGCGGCTACAGGGGTTCGAATCCCCTATGGGTCATTTGAGGGCGCTTAGCTCAGCTGGGGGAGCACCTG
>JAUZPS010000779.1 GCA_030705945.1 Bacillota bacterium | reverse complement strand
TGTGAGTGGAAAAGAATCAGGCTCATTTATATCCCTCAAAGTAAGTCAAAAGAATGAAATAATTACAATTCTTAACAGGATTTTAAGAGAAAGAGATAGAAAAGACATAGGAAGTGATTTCCTCGATCAACTGCTGGTAATGGAGTTGTTTGTATATATTTCCAGGGCCCTGAAAATGGAATGGGAATCAAGCATAATGGGGAAAAGTCCGAAAATAAAAGAACTTATTAAGATTTCGGTAAACTATATAAACAATAACTATGAAAGAGAAATTACAATCGGCGATATAGCGAAATATGTTTTTTTAAGCCCGAGCTATTTTACCAGAGCCTTTAAGGAGGAGACAGGAACAAGTCCTATTAATTACCTGCTAAAAGTAAGGATTGACAGGTCAAAGGAGCTTCTAGCGGACAAGTCTGTCAAAATCAGTGATATTGCATTTAGCGTTGGTTTTTCAAATCAGCAGAGATTTAATGAAATATTTAAAAAGTATACTGGAAATACTCCTCTGAAATATCGGAAGAATTTATAATTAAAGTATGACAGTCAAAAAACATGAAAAAACAGTTATAAATTGGGTAAATAACAGGAAGAACGAATTTACCATGTAGTGTATAATTCTAATATGTTACATAAGGTTATCTATAGCTAATAGCCAATATAGATGTCTGTTACGGGACATAGAGGCTGCATAACAAAAAATTTAAGGAGGAAATTATGAAAACATTTAAAATAACTGTTCTTCCCGGAGACGGGATAGGCCCTGAAGTAATAAAGCAGGCAATTGAAACAATTAAAGCGGTTGAAAAAAAATATGGTTACAAATTTGAACTTACTGAGGCGCCGATAGGTGGATGCGCAATAGACGCTCACGGAGTACCGCTTCCGGACAGCACTCTTACCCAATGTAAAGAAAGCGATGCTGTTTTGCTCGGCGCGGTTGGCGGAGCTAAGTGGGATACACTTCCAGGTAATATAAGACCTGAAGCAGGATTACTTGGAATCCGCGCTGGGTTAGGCCTTTTTGCAAACTTAAGGCCGGCGATTATTTACAGTTCCTTAAAGAATGCGTCGCCTTTAAGAGCGGATATTGTGAAGGATGGCATAGATATCATGGTTGTAAGAGAACTTACAGGCGGCATTTATTTCGGCCAGAGAGGAAGAACTACCGTTGAAGGCATGGGACCTGCGGCATATGATACTGAAATGTATAGCGCTTTAGAGGTTGAAAGAATAGCTAGGCTGGCGTTTGAAACTGCTATGAAAAGAAATAAGACGCTTACATCGGTTGATAAAGCCAATGTTCTTGAAAGTTCAAGGTTCTGGAGAGAAACTGTTGTAAAGCTGTCAGCAGAATATCCTGAAGTTACTCTCAATCACATGTATGTAGACAATGCCGCAATGCAGCTCGTCAGAAACCCAATGCAGTTT
>JAUZPS010000778.1 GCA_030705945.1 Bacillota bacterium | reverse complement strand
TATATTCTTTTGGAGCCAATCTCGAGAAGGAATAATAATCCTCATTTCCTTTTAAAATATCCATTCTTCTGCTAAATATAATTTGTCTCTGAGCTTCCACAATGTTTGAATATCGCCATAACAATAATCTGATGTCTTCGTTCTGTCCCTCCGCAAGCTTCTGAACCTTCCTTATAGCGTTTTTTAGCGCTGGATTTTCTATAGGGCTTACCTGACTTTTATAAACCTTTTCTTTGATAAAAAGTCTGCTGGTTTTTCCATATCTCTTAATCAAATCATCCTCCAGGCTAATAAAAAATCTTGATGATCCCGGATCTCCCTGTCTGCCTGAACGCCCTCGCAATTGATTATCAACCCTACAGCTTTCATGTTTGTTAGCGCCAATAACATATAAGCCTCCAAGCGCCACAACCTCTGCCCGCCTCTCTTCATTCTCCCCTCCTAGACGGATATCAGTACCTCGCCCCGCCATATTTGTCGATACTGTTACCGCGCCAAGAGAACCGGCTTTTGATATTATAGCGGCTTCCCTCTCATCATTTTTTGCGTTTAACACATTGCAATGCGCGCCAAGCCTTTGCAGCTCTTTTGCAAGCTTCTCAGACTCTTCGATACTGGCTGTACCTACAAGAATAGGGCGACCTGTTGCATGAACAGCCTGTATTTCTGAAATAAGCGCTTTTAGTTTAGCTTCCTGAGTTGTAAAAATATAGTCCTCATAATCCTTTCTGATTAATAGTTTATTGGTTGGAATAACAGCTACTTCCAGCCCATAATAATTCATTAATTCTGCAGAAGATGTACTGGCCGTCCCAGTCATTCCGCATAATTTAGGATACATCTTTATAAAATGCTGCATTGTTATGGAATTTAAGATCTTACATTCCGAAAAAGCGCTAAGTCCTTCCTTGGCTTCGACCGCAGCCTGTAATCCATCAGGCAGCGCTCTTCTGTCTGCAATACGTCCCGTAAATTCATCTACAAGTTCAACCTTTCGATCCTTAACAATATAATCTACATCCCTTTTCAGTAATATGTTTGCGTGAAGCGCGCTGTATAATTCAAGCAATAAGTCATAGTTTTCTTCAGAATATATATTCCCGCAGCCCAGCTTTTCCTCAACCCTGTCTACACCGGCTTCAGTCAGGTAAATATTGCGGGAATACTCATCCAAATCGTAATCAACTCCTGCTTTCAGCTCATTTATAATATTATTAATTTTCTTTGACGCCTTTTTCGCTGAAGCAATCTTTTCAGCTATCACTAGAGGTATACGCGCTTCATCTATCAGTATGAAGTCCGCTTCATCAACTATTGTCATATTGAACTTGCGCTGCGTAAGTTCCTTCAACTCAAGGCAAAGAGAATCTCTGAGATAATCAAAGCCCGCTTCCTTTGCTGTAACATAAGTAATATCCGCCTCATAAGCAGTTCTCC
>JAUZPS010000777.1 GCA_030705945.1 Bacillota bacterium | reverse complement strand
TACTTAAATTTTTGAAGTCCTGCTTTTTCTATATATTTTGCAATAAACATATTACATCCTTTTTATATTGCAAAATATATACCTTGATTCATAGGTTGCGAAAAGTTCAGTTTTGATTGTAAAATGCAGATGTATTAACTGCATTTTTAATGTAAAATCTTTTTATATAAAAAGCAATTAATCTTTTACATTTGCCTATCGAAAAATAACGTTAAAGCGTTCGTTATTTTGCTCCGTCAAATGTAAGATTAATAGTGCTTTTTATATAGTAACTTATATATTCTTGTTTTTTGATGAAACAAAAAGACACTTCGCGTATTGTTCTGTAGTTATTGAAATACTTAGGGAATTTTAAAGGAGAGACAATTAGATGATGAGGAAATTAAAAAGAACCAAGATAGCTTATTTGCTAATATTTGTTATAGCTCTAGCGTTTACCTCAAGTTTGGCCCTGCATTCATTTGCCGCCACCGCAACAGGCAACACAGATATAAGAGTTATAGTAGATGGAAGAGAGCTAAGCTTTGACGTTCCGCCCACCATTGTTTCAGGCAGGACTCTTGTTCCGCTGAGGGTGATATTTGAAGCTTTGGGAGCGGAGGTTAGATGGGATCCGGCTACAAAAACTGTCTTTGGTTCTACAGCTGACACAACAGTAAAACTGACAATTAACAGCAGAAATGCTTTTGTAAACGGAAGCTTAATTCGTATAGACGCTCCGGCAATGATAATTAAAGGCAGGACACTTGTGCCAACAAGGTTTATCGCTGAAAGCCTGGGGACTGACGTTGAGTGGAAAAACGATACCAGAACAGTAGGAATAACCACACCTAAGGCAATCAGTTTTCAGGACCCAAATCTGGAAGCTGTTATCAGAACAAAAATAAAAAAGCCTGCTGGAGAGATTAAGACTAATGATGTTGCAAAGATTGATGTATTAGACGCGTCAAATAAAAAGATTTCAAATCTTGAGGGTATACAGTATTTCACTTCTATCAGGGAACTTAATTTAGAAGGCAATAACATTAAAGAAATCAGCAAGCTTGCTACGCTTAAATCCTTGAGCTACTTATATATTTCAAAAAATCAAATTACAGATATAAGCCCGTTAAGTAGTTTGGTTAATCTAAAAATACTTATGCTCTGGATGAATCAGATTTCTGATATTTCAGCTTTAGGAGGTATGAGAGGACTTGAAGGTCTTGATCTATCCGAGAATCAGGTTTTCGATATATCTCCGTTAAAAAATCTCACTGACCTTCAAAACTTGAATTTATGGAGTAATCCCATAATTGATATAAGCGCATTAAAAGATCATACATCAATAAAGCAGTTGTATCTGTTAAGCTCAAGTGAAGACAGAATTGACCAGAATCTGTTTGATAAGTTCGACCAGATGCAGAAGAAGGTTAAAGAGATAACTGATTCTCTCATTAAACCAGGTATGACAGAT
>JAUZPS010000776.1 GCA_030705945.1 Bacillota bacterium | reverse complement strand
TTTCGCAACTTATGAATCAAGGTATATATTTTGCAATATAAAAAATGGATGTAAAATGTTTATTGCAAAATATATATATTAATTTCATGTGAAATTTAATATACATGTGAAATTTAATATAATTATGTTATACTAAAGTTAAAGAAATTCTGTGTTTTGTAATAACTGTAATAGACGGAAAAATATTGAGTCTATTGGGTTGCGAAAGTGTTCCGCAATAAATATTTTAATATTTATTGCGTGACTTATTTACTAACTAGTGATGGAGGATGATTTAACACATGTTCAAAAAAGCTTTAATTATTTGCTTGTTATTAGTACCTTTTTTTACAGGATGCAGTTCTGAAAAATTGTCAGATAACACTAACAACAGCTCTTCAGAGCCATCCGCGGTCTCAGATTCAGCTCAACCTTCAGCTAACAATCAGACAAGCCCTTCCGCTTCAAATTCATCAACTTCTCAAGTAAAGATCAATAAACCAGTTGCTGTGGACCAATTCAGTAAGCCTCAAAAAGGTGAAACTATTGCAATAATGAACACAAGCATGGGAGATATCAAGATAAAGTTTTTCTATGATGTAGCTCCAAAGGCTGTGGAGAATTTTGTAAAGCATGCTCAAGACGGGTATTACAATGGACTGACGTTTCATAGAGTAATCAATAACTTTATGATTCAGGGCGGAGATCCTTTAGGTAACGGATCAGGCGGAGAAAGTATATGGAATAAGCCATTTGAGGATGAGATCAGTAATAAACTCCATAATTTCAGAGGAGCTCTATCTATGGCAAATTCTGGGCCGAACACTAATGGAAGTCAGTTCTTTATAGTACAGTTGCCTAAAATAGATGAAAATTCTCTGCAAACAATGAAACAAAGTGGATTTTCACAGGAATTGATTGACAAATACACCAAGGTAGGCGGAGCGCCTTGGTTAGACAATAACTATACAATTTTTGGACAAGCTTACGAAGGAATGGATGTAGTTGATAAAATTGCAGCAGTAGATGTAGATCAAAATTCTAAGCCTTTAAGTCCGGTTACAATAAATTCTATAAAAATTACTAATCAGGAATAATTAAAAAAGTTGTTCCCCATTTAGCGTTATCATCGCGTGTTTATTAAAATGCCTTACTGCTATGCTGCTGTAAGGCATTTAAAATATACAAAAACGAAATTTTGAATAAAAGCAGCGCTTTTTTGGAAAGTTTTATATAATGTAAAATAATCATTGAAGTTTATAATTTTACCGAGTTAGGTAGTATCAAAAAGACTTAGCAACTGGTCGTTTCAAAAACCTGATATGATGGGTTTTCGTCGTATAAACTTGAACAAGGAATTTTTTGAAACGCCCTTACTAAATAAAAAGCAATTAATCTTTTACATTTGCCTATCACAAAATAACGTTAAAGCGTTCGTTATTTTGCTCCGTCAAATGTAAGATTAATAGTGCTTTT
>JAUZPS010000775.1 GCA_030705945.1 Bacillota bacterium | reverse complement strand
GTCTATGGCAATCATGTTATTTCCGGTCAGCAGGAAATCTACGGCGGCGGAAACAACGGAAATATGGAACTTGAGTTTGATTACATCTATGGTAAGACGGGCAAATATCCTGCAATCAGAGGATTTGATATGATGAACTACAATCCGCTGTACGGATGGGAAGATGGCACAACAGACCGTATCATCAATTGGGTAAAGAACAAAGGTGGTATTGCAACATCATCCTGGCATATAAATGTACCCTCTGATTTTACAAGTTATAAACTAGGTGATAAACTGGACTGGACCAGCTGTACATATAAACCGACAAAAAGTTTTAATGCAGCCAACTGTCTTGATAAATCAACAAAAGAATACGCTTACCTGATGCTTGCAATTGATGATCTTGCCAAGCAGCTCCTAATTCTACAGGATGCAAAAGTTCCTTTGATTCTACGTCCCTTTCATGAAGCTGAAGGTTACAACAACACAGACGGTTCTGGCGCTTGGTTTTGGTGGGGTTCCGCAGGCTCTGAGGTTTATAAGCAGCTCTGGAAGCTCCTTTACACTACTTTGACCGAAAAATATGGCATTCATAATGTAATATGGGAAGTTAATCTTTATACATATGCAAATTCATTTCAATGGTATCCCGGAGACAACTATGTAGATCTTGTAGCATATGATAAGTATGAAGGCTCACCTTCCACTTGGAAAACAAGCGCTGCAACAACTGTATTTCTCGCGCTTGTAAATGACACAAAAGATACAAAGATGGTTGCAATGAGTGAAAATGATGTTATTCCTGACATTCAGAACATAGTTAATGAAGGAGCATGGTGGCTGTATTTCTGCCCATGGTATGGTGATTTTATTACAAGTTCAAGCAATAATGATCCTAAACTTCTCAACACTATATACAACAGTCAAAACGTAATTACACTGGATGAACTGCCAACAAACTTATATGGATTTACACAATCTGTCACACCAACTCCAACACCTGTGAACAATATTGACTTAAACCATGACGGTGCTATAAACATGGCAGATGTTATTATTTTAGCGAAAGTATTTAACTCAGTCAGCGGCGATTCAAAATATGTTGAGGCATATGACCTGAATAAAGACGGAGCTATAAATATGTCAGATGTAATATTGATTGCATCTAAATTCAATACTGTTGTATAAGGTCCGGTTTGTCTGCGTAGTTAAAACATATATATGAGTTTGGCTATTTATTACCAATGATTGTCTTGTTTACGCTAATTAAGGGAGGTCTAAAAATGACTTCCCTTAATTAACATTATAAGAATATTGTCATTCGACTTTAATTGCTATTTATATTTATATCTTGCTTAAAAAGGTAAGTTTTAAAAATTTCCAATAAATTCGATATTACTATATATGTATATTATGGAATATATTTATTAAATTTGTTTAACCATATAGTATTAATGTCTAACATACCTGCGCC
>JAUZPS010000774.1 GCA_030705945.1 Bacillota bacterium | reverse complement strand
CCAATAAAATCCGCTATAGCCATTATTATAAACAACAGCTTTATAAACGCATATTCCCTTTCCATATTTTTTGCGACCTGCAAATAAGCTTTGGTACTACCATTTGATATAATTCTTAAATTTTTAATTACTAAATGAGTCTCATCAACTTCTACTTTTCTTATTTTATCAGAATTTGAAAGAATGCTGCTGCGGTCTGTGTTGAAATTCTTTGATGAATTCACAATATTTCCTTTTGGGTCTGTAATGATAATATTAATATCAGAATTTGACTGTGCTTCATCCAAAAGTTCGGGGTCAGTCAAAGCCGTGCTTTCGCCGGGTGTTCCTAATATTTTTTTAGCAGTTATTTCACTCGCCTTTTCAACCTGGTTTGTTGATTGCTGTGTCAGAAAGAATTTTACTCCATACAGGATTCCTGCATTAAGAAGAATTAAAAGAAGTGAAAATATAAAAGCATAAATAATAGTCAGCTTCCATGAAATTTTTCTGAGCTTTATAAACTTAAACTTCACTTTTTTCCTCCTTCATAATATATCCTACACCACGTATGGTATGAATAAGCTTAGTTTCATGTGGCTCATCGATTTTGCTGCGCAAGTACCTTATATATACATCAACAACATTGGTATCAGCCATGTAATCAAATCCCCACACATTTTCAAGAATCTGTTCCCTTGAAAGAACGATACCCTTATTTCTGATTAAATACTCCAACAGGTCATACTCACGCTTGGTTAGATCAATCATTTCATTTCCCTTTATAACATGATGCATGGAAATATCCATTATCAGGTCTCCAATAACCAGGTTTTTGGTGAGTTTTGGCAAGGAATCCTTTTTTCTGAGGACAGCTCTTATTCTTGCCAACAATTCCTCAATTACAAAAGGCTTTGTTACATAATCGTTTGCTCCCAAATCAAGACCCATAACCTTATCAGTAGTTTCATCCTTCGCCGTTAGCATAATGATAGGCGCTTCGGAAAATTGCCTTATTCTCCTGCAAACTTCCATACCATTTATTCCAGGAAGCATTATATCTAAAAGCACCAGATCAGGCTCGTTTTGCTCAACTGCTCTAAGTCCGCCCCTGCCATCATATTCAATATCAACAGAATAGCCTTCATGCTGAAGTTCCAGCTCCAGAAATCTCGCTATTTGTTTTTCATCTTCAACTATCAATATTCTTATTGGTATCATCTTGATATTCTCCTATTATTTTTTGCCTGACGAATACATTTTATCAAAGCAAAAGTAATCCGTATAGTGAATCGACCCATACGGATCTATACGAATTCAAGTATAAAAGATGTAG
The DNA here is from genome assembly GCA_030705945.1 of Bacillota bacterium. Lineage (GTDB taxonomy): Bacteria > Bacillota > Clostridia > Acetivibrionales > DSM-2933 > Pseudobacteroides. Next base: position 168 of record JAUZPS010000774.1, on the reverse strand, counting down.
ATTAGAATTTCATTAGAAAGAGATTAGAGTAGTATTAGAAAAAACAGCATAATATAAAGAATAGGTATTTAGTATTTTAAGAGTTAAATCGTGTATAATTATATATAAGGCATTGTTTCTTTTTGTAATTATAGTCATCCAAGGGAAATTAAATAAACTGCCAGATAT
>JAUZPS010000773.1 GCA_030705945.1 Bacillota bacterium | reverse complement strand
GGTTACCTAAAAAGGGCGATTTTCAACTCATAGTGTCATCAGGCTTTGGTACTTGGGGTCCGCCAATAAGAGTTTTTAATCCTTCAGAAATGGTTGAAATATTTATTCACTTCAATATATAAAGTTGAGTAAGCTATGTCTGTAATCTCATAGATTTCTAAAAAACTATAAATAAAACATACCTTTTATTCGATATATAAACAATAAAAGCCTAATTTTTTTATAGTCAGTTCATCAGGAGGATTACATGAATAAAAGTTATGTCCTGTCAAAATTGTTTAATCACGCCAAAATTTTGAGATTCAAAGAATACATTAACAAAAACAGCCGCTTTCAGATTATTTTTATTTATAACATTATGTTAACTACTCTTCTTCTTGTATTAAGCCCCCTTATACCCTTTATTCTTAATTATCCGCCCGGATTTAAAGAAGCAAGTAAGGCTCTTAACTCTTCATACTTTCAAAAGCAAATAATTTTTCTAATAGTATCTGCTGTCTTAAGCAGTATATTTCTGATGAGATCTTTAAGGATTTTGCATAATTGGAAGAACGCAGTAAAAAATGCCGATTATGAAAAAATAACTTCCATCAGAACTAAGTGCTTAGCAGCTCCCTATAAAATATATTTTCTGCAGATAGCTCTTTTTACAGCAATAGTCGGAGTATTAATATTTGCCTTTACAGTAACGCATAAAAGCGCTGTTTATTTTAGAATCGTCTTAATGATTTTTTCATTTATGTCTCTGTTTTCCCTTGTTATATTCGTTCTGACAAACAGGGTATTCAAGCAAATTCTTGTAGAAACATTTAATGGTCACGTACTCCAAGGGCAGAGGATCGGTCTTAGAAGTAAAATTTTCCTTCAGATAGCCCCCATATTTATTTCAACTATTTTGCTTACCTCTATGATAGGGTATTCAAGACTTATAGAAGAGAAAGGCGATCTATATGCGCAAATATTTATGGACGCGCTTGAGAATAAACTAAAATATGTAAGCGTTAACGCCAGCCAGGATGACATTTGGAAAGCTCTTTCCACCATCACTTATAGTGAAGATAACTTTACAACATTTCTAATAACCCCGGAAAACAATATAGTTACTTCGGATAACCAGAAATTAAACAGTATTATGCTTTACTATATAGAAAAGCTTAAGCATGCTTTTGAGGGCAGATTTTATGATATGACATGTGAAACCCAAGGAGTTATAAAGAAGATTTCCATAGGAAATAATTATTATACAACCGGAATAAAGTTTAGCGTAGCTTCTCAAAAAACTGTAATCTTTTTTCTTATTGCATTTTTTGTACTGCTACTCTTTTGCGTTATTAATCTGTTCTCTTTTTCTAAGTCTATTGTCAGCGAAATATCCATAGTAGCCAATGCGCTCTCAAAAATCGCTGAAGATGAAAAGGTAAACCTTGATCAAAAGATACCTGTTACCTCCAATGATGAAATCGGAGAACTAATAGTTGCTTTCAGCAAGATTCAGGAGCTGACTAAAGCTAACATCAAG
>JAUZPS010000772.1 GCA_030705945.1 Bacillota bacterium | reverse complement strand
TTTTATCGCGCGCATTATCCTCTTATCTCCTTTCCAGTTATAGCAAGAAATACATCATTTAACGTTCCTTTATTTATTTCAATATCCGATATGGAAGTTCTGAACTCAGAAATTATATTCATTTCTTCATTTAGGTCTGTTGGATAAACAGAAAGCAGATCATCTTTATAGCCATAACTTATAGATTTTGCTTCAAGGTAATTTATAAGCAGGTCTTTCTCGCTGGTTTTTATTTTCATTAATGATGATGTGTGTTCTTTTTTAAGATTATAAGGCGTATCGAAGGCAACTATCTTGCCATGGTCAATGATTGCCACTTTACTGCATATTTCAGCTTCGTCCATGTAATGAGTCGTAAGAAAGATAGTAATATTTTTTTGTTTTTGCAAATCGCTGATGTACTCCCATATACTTGCTCTTGTTTGAGGGTCAAGTCCTGCCGTAGGTTCATCGAGGAAAAGAACTTTAGGAAAATGCGCCAACCCTCTTGCAATCTCAACTCTTCTTTTCATTCCTCCTGAAAGACTGTTTACAAAAGATTTTCTCCATTCTTTAAGTCCAACCAATTCAAGCGCAAAGCTTATTCTGTCTTTTACCTCATTTTTTGGCGTTTGATAGAAATCGCAATGAAGCTTGAGATTTTCTTCTACAGTCAATTTCCCGTCCATTGTCGATTCCTGAAATACTATTCCTATATCTTTTCTAACGCTGGCCTTGTCCTTCGAAACATCATTACCGTTTATAATAATCTGGCCTTCCGTTTTGTCAAGAATTGTGCATAAAGTATTGATTGTGGTGCTTTTTCCCGCCCCATTCGGACCAAGAAACGCAAATACCGCCCCCTCCTCTACGTTGAAAGAAATGTTATCTACGGCTGTAAAATCGCCATATCTTTTTGTATAGTTTTTTACTTGTATAATGTTTTTTGCCATTTAATTGCCTCCCTGTATTTCTTGGGAAATATCCATTAAGCCCATTTCCCCGCAGTTTTCTTTTAACAATAACCGCTTTATGGTTTTGTTCTTTCAAACCTATCTTAATCGGTAAACTTAAACCCTGTTTAAAGCAATTTTAAAAATTTTATAAAAAATCTTTAAGTAATTATAAAATCAAGCCTTTCTGTCGATAAAAACTTAAATATAACCAAACGCAAAGTTTTATGTAAAACATGCAACAATTTGATAAGGGCGTTTAAAAAAATTCCTTGTTCAATTTTATATGACGAAAACCCATTATATAAAGTTTTTGAAACGACCAGTTGCTAAGTTTTTTGATACTACCTAAGTCCAAATTTTTATACTTTTTTTAAAATTGATTATGAAATTTTTAAAAATGGTTTATTATAGATTTAAAATAAGGGTTTATACTTATTATATTAAAAGTGATTAGTCTTTTAATTTATATATTTCGCAATAAACATTTTACATCCATTTTTTATATTGCAAAATATATACCTTGATTCATAAGTTTCGAAAAGTTCAGCTTTGATAGTAAAATGCAGACGTATTAACTGCATTCTTAATGTAAAATG
>JAUZPS010000771.1 GCA_030705945.1 Bacillota bacterium | reverse complement strand
CATACCAACAGCCGCTCTGTCGAATAAGGAATAACAGGAATGAAAAACAAAGTAAACCAGGTCTTTCTTGTGCAAAGCTGCCAGAACTCATCGTTATTACAATGCTGACAGTGATATCTTAATACAGGTCCTTCATTCTTAATAGTTTGTTTGCCCCACCCAAATAATATGAACATATCCGTACCTCCTTTATATCACTAATTAAGGCGCATCAAAAACTCCTTGTTCAAGTTTTGTATGGTGAAACCCATTATATTAATTTTTTTGAGACGCCAAGTATACAAGTTTTCTTTTTGACTGCTTAATCATTTTTAAGTATGCTTTTTAGTATCTCGTCTTCCCTAAGTAGTCTCTTTGCTTTTTCCCTGTATTCCTCAATATGGATATATGTGTATCTGTTCGGCTTAATTGACGGAGCTAGATCAATTGCTTTCTCAAAGTCTGAAATCCTCATCTCATGGGTTTTAACATGCTCAAAAAAGCCTGTGTCATTAAATACTTTGGTCACTCTTTCATATCGATGTTCCTGAACCTTGCTCATCAAATATGTAGCAACGCCAACCTGAAGTCCGTGCAGTTTAGGAGTTTCTACAATTTTATCCAGGGCATGCGAAATAAGGTGCTCACTTCCGCTAGCAGGAGCGGATGTCTGAGCAATTTCAACGGCTATACCGCTCATTGTCAATGAATCAACAAGCTCTTTTACAAAAAAATCTTCCCTGATGCTTTTAAATTCAGTTCTTACAAAGCTATTAACAGACTTTTTGGCAATCATCGCCGCAAAATCTTCGATTTTCGCTTTTCCGCTTTTATCTTCAAATTCCCAGTCATAGACAGCGGTTATTTTTGAAACCAAGTCCCCTATTCCTGAATATATATACTTTTCAGGAGCTTCTTTAATTACATCGATATCCACAATAATTCCATATGGCATAATTGCGTTTACTGAAGTGCGTTTTCCTTCAATCACTAAGGAACAACCGGAACTAGAAAAACCATCATTAGACGCGGAAGTCGGAACACTGATAAATGGAAGTTTTTTCAGGAAGCATGAGTATTTAGCGACATCTAAGACCTTTCCTCCTCCAATTCCAACAATCACATCAGCTTCAGCGGGTATTGTAAAAGCTAATTTTATAATATTATTTATGTCAATATCGTCACTCTCATAAGTCTTTATAATTTTTGTCGATTGGAATTTAAATGATTGACGTATCTTTTCCCCGAACATTTCGTTGATTCCCTGACCTAAAAACATTACTATCTTTGAAAAACCCGACTTTTCTACAAGGGCTCCTAGATAAGAAAGATTGCCTTTTCCAACCTCTAAAATTGCAGGTATGGCTATCCTGTTATTCCCTGGCCTCATAATTTATTACCCCCATTTTGTCAAGATATTTACCAATCTCATTGAAGTTATCAACTTCAACAAAGGAATGATTTGCTTCCTTCAGCATTTTCTGAAGATGTCCTTTTGCAAAGATTATATCCGCTTTTTTTGACGCTCTGAAATCAGGCTCGCTGTCGCCGGCATAGTACAGT
>JAUZPS010000770.1 GCA_030705945.1 Bacillota bacterium | reverse complement strand
TTACACTATTTAAAAGTAGTTTTACAGTAACAGATTCACCTACCTTTCATCATAAATTTAAATAATAGAATCCTATAGATAACCAAATATAACAGAATAATCACTTTTAAAATAGTTGCGCGCAACAGACGTAAAAGGGCTTTCATGGTCGCTTGGTCGGGCAATTAAGCGTATTGAGGGACCAAGCGACCCCGTATAAAAACAATTGGTTATCTATAAATAAAATTTATTCTTATACAATAGCATTAAATTTAAGAGCAATAATCAATACATCTGCCATATTTATTGCTCCGTCCCTATTCAGGTCATATTCCTCAATATATCCGGCGCCGCCTTTGACCGCGCCAAATTTGGTAGCTAAAAGTATGACATCCGCCATGTTAATTACTCCGTCATGGTTTAAGTCCGCGCTTACACCAGATGTTGGAGTTGAGGTAGGGGTTGAGGTAGTTATTGGGGTATTGGCGCCGAACTTCCACCAGTTCATGTTAAATAGATATCCGCTTCCGCCTGTGAATTTCAGATAGAGGTCATGAGTACCGTTTGCCCCAGTTATATTGCAGGATGCAGTAGTCCATGTCTGCCAATCGCTTGTTGCAGAAACTGAACATTTTCCAACTAATGGTCCGCTGACGCTATCGAGCCTGATTTCAATATCTCCTCCACTGGAGCCACTTGAGACTCTAGCTTGAAAGCTTGTTGCGCCGCTGCCAAAATTGATGTTGTTGTAAACCGCATAGTCGCCGTTTTCAATATAACCGACATTCTGTCCACCTTCATTGCAGGTTTCGGATTGGATTCCTGACTGACTATTGAAATCCTCAGCTTCGATCTGTGAAAAAGCAGATCTTGGTCCTTGAGTTGGAATTGGTGTTGATGTATAACTAGGTGTTGGTGTATAACTAGGTCCTGTACCTGACCCCAGCTTACAGGTTGTTCCGCTTAAAGATTTGACGCTTTGATTCGCTATGCCGCTTAACTGTTGATATGTATAACTGCCAAGAGGCTTTGAGGTCCTTTCAATTATATATACTGCGTTGGCTTGTGTATTAAAACTAAGCTCACTGCTGGAAGCTGTAAGAACAATTTCATTATCTGAGGCCCTTCTTACCTGAACAGCCTGTGTTCCCCATGGGTTTTGCAATGTAACTTTATTTCCATACAAACTCTTTATTCCAACATATTTGATTTCATTTGCTTCCTTTTCAGAGCTTACAAGGAAACCTCCTCTAGCAAGTAAAGTAAATTTGCTGACAAAATTTGTATCATTGGGCAGCGCAGGGAATATTCTTATTTTATCATCATAGCTCTGCATTAATGATTCATTAATTGCAGCAGAATTTGTTCCATTGAATTCAAAATTTCCATTCCAGTTGTATCCTAAACCGTTCGCATAGGTCTGGTATTTCTGAAACATTGTTTTTATACCGGAATAAGTTGCATCGCCCATACCTAGCCTTGCAGATTGAATAGCGCAGGGTGACCAGATCTCGCGATATGGAAATGGACGCTTGTTCCAATTGTTAACTGCCATTGACAGATCAGGGTATCC
>JAUZPS010000077.1 GCA_030705945.1 Bacillota bacterium | reverse complement strand
GAAAGCGAATTACCTGTTATTTGATCATAAAACTCAAAAGGTTTAATTTCCATACTCTGCGTTTTAAATATCACATCTGAACCTGGGTAAATTTCAAGTTCCCAATCTTCATTGAGTAATGCCAGAGTTATAAAAACACCAAGGGTATGCTTTGATAGACTTATAGCTTCTTTCTCATAAAGTTCTTTCCCATGGCATTCTGCAAGACGGGTAATAAAGTCATTTCTGAAATTCATATTTTTAAAATCCGCTAATTCCTTAAAGGTGATGTTCTTTATGGAATTGGCATATTGTTCAAACACTTTCATCCATATTGGAATAAGCGCTTTAACAAGCAGCTCATCCCAAAGGACATACCTAAACTCCTTAAATTGACCGGTTTCTACCTCATTTTTCAATACTCCCTCTTCAACTTTCTTTATATCACTGATCAATGATATTGCCAAAGTATCATTATTTAATTCATTAGAAGTTATTCCTTGTATTGCTTCAATTCTCTTGCAAAGAGGTGGATGAGTATCATATTTGCAGTTTATTATTTTATCTTCCATACTTCGATTTAACATTTCTGGAATTAAAGCTCGGATTTTTGGATATTTCAAGAACTCGCCAAAACCGTACGAAAGTTCAGTGTAATAAAAAGACTTAAGCAAATGATTTATAAAGTCCTTATAGCTGACAAGCGCAAAGTGATAACTTTCAACTATTTTCAAAGCATCTTCTAGATTCTTATAACCACTTATTTTTGCCGCAATTCTATCAGCAATATACTCTTGCAGCCTACTTGTTTTATTTGTAATCCTTAAAACAAGATTAGCATATGCAGCAAAAGGTATTAGAAGCCTTGAATTATATATGCCAAGATTTTTAATAGTTCTACCAATTACAGAATTCACTTGATGTAAAATTGGCAATAATTTTGTATCTCCTGAATAGTAGTGACCAAATTCATGAGCAATGACAGCCCTGAACTTGGAAATTGTCAATGCTTGCAACAATGGTAGACCAATGATCATAATCCTCTTTGACTTAAAGCCGAAAAAACCACTGGTTTGTGTCACCGATGCATTCAACTCAAAATTAACAAATACATCATCTGGTACATTTTGCCCCAAGGATGATGCGATGTCCTCAATTTCATTGAAAAGTAAGGGTTGCTCCTCCCTGAGCAACCTGACTCCGCGCCCCTTTATCTTCATTCTCCTAGGAATAATTGAAAAAATTATAACAATTACCCCTAAATAAAAAGTTACAAAACAAAATGCTGCTATACCAATACTTCCACCATATGAAAGTATAATTGGAGTAATAATTAGCGCAAGTATGACAACAAATGCCAGAGTATAAAACCCTATAAGCATCAAGATTGACATTAACATGCGTGTAAATAAAGATTTTGATTCCATAACCTCTCTCCTCGTAAATAAGATTATCAAGCAATCTCTCTATCATTCCTTCCAGTAAAATGTAAATTAATACTTCTTCACAATTCATAGCCTGAGTGAAGTAAATCTTAAACTTCTAAGCGCTAGTATGGTACATCCTATGAACAAGGCTTTCATCTGACGGCTAGCGAATCCGACATCTGTTTTAGTTCACTTTAACATTAGAAATAAAAACAATTCTATTGTCAACAATTCTAAATGTTACTTTACGGTTAGTTGGATTTGATGAATGCGAATTAGCTATATAATTGATTACGTATAACCCTGCGCTGGTATGATTTCCACTAACACATTTCAAATCAATATAATTAGTATCACCATGGAAATTGTAGTAAGCGTCATATTTTGACACATATTTATATGTCAGCTTCTTTTTAATGCTTCTCAAAGTTAATCCAACCTTTTCTTGCAAAAGATTATTAATGTCTGTCGTTTCGATTCTTATGTAATCAAGATCAAAATCCTCTTCTGAAAATCCGTAATTCTTTAATAAGTCTTTTTTTTCTGCTTCAGAAATATTTGCGCTTAAGCCACCACCTGTATAGAATACTTCATTTGGGTCAATTTCTGACGGCTCGCTATATTCACAAGTTAAAAAACTCCAGTTGCCACTTTCACTAAGTTTCTTTTCAAAATTAGCTATATCTTGTTTGGTTAATTCGAAAGTTTTACCACTTTCAACTTGCTCGTTGCCTTTTGAACCTTTTTCCATATTTAGTATCAATTGAATGTTTTTCTTATCTACCTCATTTAATAATTCATCAACATTATCCTTACTTGGCTCATACCAATCAAATCTTGAGAAATACTCTGAATATATTTTGGATTTAAATTTATATCCATATTTGGCATATATACCGTTTCGTAAATACCCTAAATCTTCTTTGCTTAATTTATCTGTTGAAGAAATATTAAATTCTGAACTTAAGTCGTAATCTTTGCTATTGATTGTTAATATTGGAATATTCATATCTGTTTTTTGTTCTGTAACTTCAACTATAGCAGGCATAGTAGTTTGGGGAGTATTAGCTTGTAGTTCTTCATTTTTTGCGCTTTTACTACATCCGCTAAGAACTGCTATTGTAAAAATAAGTATTAAGAATTTTTTCATTAAATTACTCCTTTTATATATTTTGAAATAAACATTTTACATCCATTTTTATTTTACAAAATATATATGTAAAATTAAAAGTGATTTATCTTTACGAAGCTGCAGCTATAGGTTGATTTTTAGCTTTAAGAAAAAATGTTTTGTTATTTTTGTCGACGATTTTTACAACTACATCTACTTTTCCAGCATCAGGATCTATTCTTACTCCATTACTATCGGATCCTGTGTTGTTGGCGAAAGTTGGAAATGACGGTGATCGCTTTGCAAGAGCAATAATACCCTTGGAGCAATTAACAGTTTCCGCGCTTAAAAATTTCATTTTCCATGCCTTACCTTTGTAAACAAACCAACTATCCTGTATGTCCATAAATTGTGAAAATTTTTCTCCGGTATCTTCAACAACAAAAACAGTAACACCACCTTCTAGAGCTTTATCCAGAATAGTCTTTCCTGGCATAAAATTTCGGTAAATGGTAGTTTCAAGATGGTATTTATGGCCATTAATTTCTAAGTTTTCTTGCGCTGATTTTAATAATTCATTATCAATAGATGAGTCTTCCTCCGGATCCATTGACTCGCTTAATTTAACAACTCCATCTTTCAATGTGGAGATATTAACTTTGTTATTGTCTTTATCCCAATTAACCCCAGATAGAGTAATCTGACTAAACCATTTCAAAGGAACATAGGTGGAACCATTATAATTTAGTATTGGATTTTCGATTTTTGCCTCTTTACCATCAATTTCGATTGGGTAATATACCCTTCGAAGCTGGAAAATTTCTTGTCCAGCCAGTGATGATAATGGGAAAATCATTATAATGATAAAAACAACAGCAATAATTCGTTTCATAGCGCGCCTCCATTTATACTTTTTTGTTTACTACAGTTTCCTTTTATATAAAACTTTTTGTATAAATTATAACATAATTTTACTGAAAGTATTGAAATAATTTACTTTGAATAAGGGCGTTTCAAAAAATTCCTTGTTCAAGTTTATATTATGAGAACCCATTATATCAAGCTTTTGAAACGACCAGTTGACAAGTTTTATTTTTGATACTACCTAACTGGCATATAAAAAGTGTAAATGTAATGCCGCATAATTAAAAATGTGACATTTTGTAGTTAAGATGTGACAAAACGCTGAATGAATCTGATATATAATTTACACTGTATAAATTATGATATACAAATTATGTAAAATATTTGTATGTTTATTTTTTCAGGGGGAATGTTTATGAAAAAAATGTCGTTAATCAAAAAGTTGTTTGTTTCAATGCTGTTTTGCGGGTTTCTGCTCGTAGCTATTCAGCAGACTGCATTTGCCTGGGGAGCTGCCGCGCATTATACAATTATGCAGCAGACTGCAAATGGCTACGGGGGAAGTTTTCCGTCTGACAGTAAAATCGCGGCGGCAATGAGAGCATATCCCGGTGTTGCTGCATGGGGCGCTGTCGGACCTGATCTGGGTTATTCGGAAGTGAGGATGGCAGTCGGAGGGTATGCGCCATGGGGTGATGTGTTTCATTATGATCGTGTAGGCACATTTGCGGCTACCCTTTTAAAAAATGCTCTTGCATCCGGAGATCAGAAAAAAATTGCGTTTGCTGCTGGTTACCTGACACATGTAATGGGTGATATGAACTGTCACGGCACATTTGTTTATCCTGAATGCGGGGTATATTTGGACAACGCTTCAGGGAGGGATTTGCATCAGAAGTTGGAAAAGGCGGCAGATTCTTATGTTTGGGTAAATTTTGGGGGAAAATCCAGCTCAAGCTATACCTCATCAGGAGTAAATTCATATTTTGGCGAATTTCCCGCAGACTTTTTTGCGCAGAATATTTCAACAATTTATGGTTATATACCTGTGACCAAGCTGACAGGAACTACTGGTTGGGAAGGTTTGATGAGATCTTTTGGCATAGGCAACGGCGCTTCCTACAGTGAAGCGTTAAGTTTTTTAAATAGTGTCAGGACCAATCGGATAAGTCAGGCTTTCAGGGATTCGTGCGTTCAATCAGCCGCTCTTTTAATGGCTGCTGAAAGAGGCGATTACAGTGGTTTTAAAGACTCATGGAATCTCGACGCGGCAAACGAGAACAGGCCTTTTGGAGCATTAAAGGTCCAAGTGTCGACAACAACGGATGCTCTTTGTGGAACAGATGATAATGTATATTTCGGAATGAAGTTTGCAGATGGAAGAGTATACGAGAAAATGTTGGACAAGGATGGATACAATGATTTTGAAACAGGGGATAACGATCCGTATTACTTATATATCGGGGATAAGACTCTTGATCCCAGAAATGTAAGACAAGTATGGATTAAAAAAGTGTACGATTATTGGAGCGATGACTGGAGAATAAAAGATGTAAGTATCAGCGTCAATGGCGTAGGAGTATACAGTCAGTCCCTTAATATGATGCTCAATAAAAATACAAAACAATGGATTGTGAATGTGAACGGATTGCCTTCCGATACTGAAGGTCCCACAGCCGCTTCTGTCACCTATTCTTATACTCCGGGGTCCACTGTTTATACAGTGACTGTCTCAGGTGTAACAGACCCTAATGGAGTCTCAAAGGTTCAGTTTCCAACATGGAGTACGGTTTTAGGACAAGATGACCTCGTCTGGTACGATGGCGTATACATCGGAAACAATCAGTGGCAATTCACAGTTGATGCATATAAGCATTATTTACCGCCTCTTACTCCACTTGGGGGAGAATTTAACACCCATGTGTATGGTTGGGATGGTTTTGGTAACATGAGGTGCCTAGGCGGTGTCATTGTTAATGTTGTCACAAACAATTATAATGGCGGAGTCTGACTGGGATAGAAAGAACATATTTTATTTAGGGTGATATTATTTACCATAATTATTAAATTTAAAGGGGGTAATTTAAGAATGGAAACGTACAAAAGTATTATTCGAAAAATAATCAGCTTTGTTCTGATTATTACAATTTTAGTCACCAATACACTTATTACGCCGATTTTTGCGGACGCAGCCAGCACGGGAACTACTGGTTCAACTCAAGGGGACACATACTATTCATTCAGGAATAACATGCTCCTGAATTATCAGGGGATGGAAAATTCTTGGCTTCGTATTGTTGATGGCACATATGCCTTCGCGTATGGGTATGGTGGGAACAATTATGATGCAACAAGATCTGCGGGAACAAAGATAAAAGCTATATCCAATTCTGATGGTACTGTCACATTTCAGTATGGGGACAGAATACTCGTTGGATCAACAGCTAACAGTACAGTATCCATGCTTCCTGCGTCAACTTCTGCTAATTTAGATGGAGCAAAATGGAGAATAGTACCAGCACAATACGGGTATAGCTTTATCGAATGCGCAGCTGCGACTTCGGGATATAGATTGTCTTACGACCAAAACAATACACTTTGCATCAACACCAGCATGAGCTATGGTCAACAATGGGATGTCGTTAAAATTGACAGCAATGTGGTCTTTGAAGAAAATTTTAAATATGATAGAATGCTATTCTTCAATTGGAACAATAATACCGGAGATAGGAAAAATTATCAAGAAGAAGGTATCTATGTTACTGCTACCAGCACAGCGCAGTACAATATTAACAAGAATCTAAACGCCTTTGCGTATGGGGATTATACTCTGGAAGGGTATGTCTTGCCAATGGCAGCTTCTGCAGGACTTGTTTTCCGATACAATGCAGGCGTAAGCATGTATGCTTGGGCATTAAACTCGTCAAATGGATGCACGGAATTGTTTCTATGCAACCTGGCAACAGGAGCGCAGACAAAACTAAGCAGCAAATATATCGGGATAAATATGAATACAAAATATAAAGAAAAGATTGTTGTCAAAGGAAGCATGTTATGCCTGTATGTTGACGACACTCTGGTAGATGTGGTCAAAAACACTTCTTCAACCAGTGGGTTGATAGGCTTTTGGGCCCAAAGTCCGAATTACCCGACGGAGGTCAAATTTTATAACATATCTGTTAAAAAGCTGGATATAATGAGTACGACTCCAATTCCACCGCAGGTTACTCCATATCCCAATCCAACTTCAATATACAATCCGGCGGCAGGGGTTCCTACTAAAGTTTACCTAAGCCATAATAACTTTGACAACAGCTCCAGCTATCGTGTCACAATGAATATCCTGAACGGAAATAACGCCACTTCATGGACTCTCTATGAAAATGGAACTGCAATATATACAGCGCCATTGACGGATTGTTCTCCTTACAACCAGGTGGCTTTTTATGATATAGCGGGTAAGAGTCCCGGTACCTATGAGTACACTGCCAAATTGACCAATGCCTATGGAGACACAACAAGCGATAAGATTACTGTTGTAGTAAAAAATACTCCTGTTCTAAATAAGCCTGGCGTTCCTGTTTTATCATACAGTACCGGACCAAATGGCGATTACAGCGTTCACATGAGTCTTGATAGCGGAGTTAATGGAAATACATGGAGGCTTTACGAGAACGGCGTTCTGATAAGCTCAAGAGGACTCACAGAAGCCAGTCCAGGAGCGCAATACGATACAGTGTATTTTAAATACAGAGGATCGGGAACTTATACATATACATGTGAACTTGTTAATGCAGCCGGAGTAACTTCCAGCGACCCAATGGATATTAATATGGGGACATATGGACCATACGTTCCTACGCCTGTTCCAAGCGCGGCTCCAAGGTTCACAGCAAAGCCGGGAACTCCGGTGTTAAGCAATGATAACAGCGATTGGGACGGCAATTACAAGATAACAATGAACATGGCTTCAGGGAATAACGGTACATCATGGAAATTATATGAGAACGGCAAGCTGATTTATCAGGGCAATCTTGTCGATAATTCGCCTGCATCTCAGACAGCTTCTTATATTGTAAAAAATAAGGGTACAGGAAACTATACATATACTTGTGATCTCATTAACAGTAAAGGTACTACGAGCAGCTCATCAATCAGTGTAGGAGTCTCAAATACTGCTACAAGTGACAAGAGTACATGGGAAACCTTTCTGAATTCTCCTAATAACTTTGGCGTAGACTCAACTTTTGGAGGAGCGTATTTTACAGGAGACGGTTTTGACCTTTTGACGGGAAGTTATAATGAAAGTACCAATGATATTGAAATAAAGGGTAAGGCGTTGGATGTAATATTACAAAGAACATATAATTCAATGACTAATACTGAAAAGAAATTTATAGGTAATGGATTCAGGACCAACTTCGACGCTTCGCTGAACGAAAATTCCGATGGATCTGTGGATGTTACATACCCATCAGGTTCAAAAGTTCATTTCAACAATAAAAATGGGGTTCTTACAGCGCCCAAAAGCTCATCAAGGGACAAAGTTGAAAAGAGCGGGACTGATTACATAGTTACAAGAATGGATGACTTGTCCAAACTGATCTTCAGGAATGGTAAACTAATAACCATCAAGGACAGATATGACAATGTTAACAACATAATATATTCAAATGATAGGTATGTCGCGGTTACTGACCAGTTTGGGAGAAGCATCAATTTCGAATATCTTTCAAACGGTATGATTGGGAGAGCATATGATTTTACAGGCCGTGAAGCCAAGTACGTTTATGACGCCAATCTGAACCTTACAGGTGTGACTGATCCAGATGGAAATACTACAACATATAAATATGATTCAAACAATAGGGTAAACGAAATTGTTAACGGTAATGGCGTATCCACCGCAAAGATGGTTTATGACAGCCAGGGCAGGATGACAAGCCAGACTGATGGCGAGGGCAATGTAAAAAACTATGCATTTAACGGTAGTAGCAGGACAGTAAACACTACAAGAAAAATTCTGAACGACAACGGTACATTCTCAAATACGTCAACTTCATCAACAATCAATTTCAATATCAATTACAAATCAATAAGCGAAACTGATGATCTAGGCAACGTTACCCAGCATAACTATTATTATACTAAAGATAACGCGACATGGATCGATGTGACAAACCTGACCAAAGATTCACAGGCGGCAAAAGATTATGAAACTGCGCAAAATGACAACACCATCGTGGCGACAAGGGAAATAATTACAGATCCATATGGGTATAAAACAACAAAGGACTGCAACAGCGAATACCTGCCAAGCGTAGAGACTGACAATCTGGGATATACAACAACCACAACTTATGATGCTTATGGAAATACACTTACTCAAAAAGATAAAGGTGGTTATACAACTAAGTATGAGTACGATACTACCGGCAGAAAACTTCTAAAGGTAACAGACGCAATAGGAAATTATAAAACCTATGATTATTATAACGGACCTGCTTCTGGAACTCCTGATACAGGAATCCTGACAAACGGACTGATCAAATCAACCAGCGAATACAAAAAAACTGTACAGGCTGATCCTGCAAGTAGCGTAATTTTATTTGACACGTCGACTTTCTATTACAATGATATATATAATGACAGAACAAACACTGTAATAAGATCAAACTCCGGCCCAATATCAAGCTTTTTTGAAAGCTATGATGATATAGGACGGGTCGTGGAATCAACGGATGATAGGTTTGCCAAATTTGTATATACATATAACAACAAATCGAAGTTAAAGACAGAATATGCTTATGACCCTACAGGATTAAAGATTAAAGGTACACGGTATGAATATGACAAGGCGGGCAACTTGGTAAAGAATATTGCTGAACGTTTTGTACCAGGACCCAATGCTGCATCTGAGGATATTACAACAACATACACATACGATAAAAACAACCAGGAAGCTTCTAAAACCGACCCAGAAGGCTATGTGACCACCAAGCTTTATAATGCTCAGGGTAAAGTTATTGAAGAAAAAGATGAAAAAGGCAATTACACCAGATATGAATATGATGGTGGAATGCGATTAACAAAAGTGATTGACAGGGAAGGCAAGATAACAAGGACTGAATATTCAAAGGTCTTCGTGAGCAATAATCAGTATAAGGAAGTTCAGAAAGTTACCGAGCCGTCAGGTAAAGTCACTCAAAATGAAAAAGACGCAATGGGAAGAACGGTTAAATCAACCGTACAATACTATAAAAACGGTACTCTTAAGGAAGAGGCAACACTATATACATTCAATGGGCTCGGTAAAACATTAAGTGTTGTGGATCCTAAGAATTTCAAGAATTCATTCGCCTATGACGGGATTGGAAGGACTATCACATCCATTATCGGGGATGGCTACAAGGATGCAAACGGAAACGATATGTCTCTGGTAAAGAGCGTAAGCTACAATTATATCGTAACCAATAGGACAAGCAGTGAGCAGAATGTGTTAATAACTGCATACATGGGTAGAAGCCTGAGCTCATACAAAGTCAGAAACTACAATAACCAGACAGTGTATGAAATTGATGAACTGGGAAATTCAAATTCATATAGCTATAATTTTGCTTCCGATCTGACATCAATGACCAATGCAAATGGAAAAACAGTTTACAATACTTACGACTCCTTGGGCAAGTTGATAACGAATACCGATGCGGTAGGAAGAGTATTTACAGCTAAATATGATTCTGTTGGAAATAAAATTGAAGAAACAGATGCGTGCGGAAATAAAACGACCTATCAGTATGACAAATTGGGAAGGATCGTGAAAAAGACAGATCCGTTAGGTAATATAACCGCAACTTCTTATCTATTAACCACTGATTCAACTACAGGTAAGAAGATATATAAAATTCAGGTAACAAATCCAATAGGTTCAATAAATACGACTGTGTACGATTCGATGAACAGGACGTCGGAAGAATCCGTTTCTTTACTCGAAGGCGGCGTTTCAAAAACCAAAAAGCTCACCTATGCGTATGACACTTCAGGTTTCCTTAAGGAAGTAACAAATCCTGTAGGTAAAAAGACACAGTACACGTATGATACTCTTGGAAGGGTTATTTCTATTCAGGATGGGGTCGGAGCGACGGATAATACCGGAAAAAGCATCACGATAAAACAGGACTTTGATTATGACATAATAACCGAAGGTACACTTAAATACGATGTGACAATTCAGAAAGATTACCTTGACGGCTCAGTGGTTAAGACGACACAGAATAAAACAAACGCTCAAGGCTTTATGGTGGAAGAAAAGATAAGCTATTTTGCCGATAACAAAAATAAAGAGAAGAAGACTACAAAGGAATATGATCCACGCGGTAATGTATTGAAGATTACCAATACATTTGGCAAGACCATCACAAATGAATATGATGTAATGGGCCGCCTTGTCAAATCAACAGATCCGAACGGCAAGACAAAGGAATTTGCATATGATGCGTTAGGTAATAAGATTAAGGCTGTCGACGAAAGAAAAAACACAACTCTATATGAGTATGACGGAGCAAACAGAGTAACAAAAATGACAGATCCTCTTGGGAATGTTACAGAAACCAATTACTCATTTGTTGCTACATCCCAGGGTGTAAAAAACATTGTAACAGTTAAAAACAGAGTTTCAGGCGCTCTATCAAATTATGACAGCCAGAACCTTATCGATAAAAATCTGGCGCTTGGGAAACCTGCTACTGCAAGCAAAGAGTTAAGTTATGAATCTGCCGCCAATGCAGTTAACGGCACTACCTATGCGGATACCGGCAGCATACATGATAAATGGTGCACAAACTACGGTTATGGATCTAACTCATGGCTCCAGGTTGATTTAGGAAGAGTAATGAACATAAACCGGTGGAAGGTTGTGCATGAAAGCGGTTCAGGAAGCGGATATAGCAATCTCTATACAAGGGATTTCCGCTTGCAGGCAAGTCCTGATGGTATAAACAATTGGAAGGATATTGATGTTGTAAAGGGCAATACTCTTGGAATTACAGACAGAAGGGTGCAGACATTTAACGCAAGGTATGTGAGATTATTTATAGATTTGCCTGATATTGATGACTGCGCAAGAATTTACGAGTTCCAGCTCTATAACGATTCTCTTGTCAGAGAAAGCTATACTCAATATGATGCGCTTTCAAGGCCTGAGTTTGAAAGTTCAAGCTTTACAGATGGAAATAAGTATACGGGGGCAGTTAAGTCCACTGTTTACAATGCAAGTGGAAGTGTTGTGGAGACAACCGATACATCGGGAAAGGTTACACGAACTACCTACGATCAGATAGGCAGGGTATTGCAGATAGTTGATGGCGTCGGACTCAAAAATTCCTCCGGCGGCAGTATGGAAAGAACTCTTTCCTATGCATATGATTCATATGCGCAAGGATCATTTAATCTTGACAGAGTGACAGAAACAAATTCATTAGGCGACAAAACCATAAGTATCAGCGACGTATTCGGACGCCCATATATTCAAACCGATACTATGGGGAATAATACCACTTATCAATATGATTCCATGGGCAACATGGTATCAAAAACCGATGTGGAGAATAATGTATGGAAATATAATTATGATCCTTTCGGAAGAATAATAAAAGACACCGATCCTTTAGGCAAATCTGCAACAGCTGAATATGACGAGCTCGGAAGAAATACCGCGAGAGTTAACAGAAAAGGCGGACGCGCTGAGTTTACTTATGATGTTATGGGAAATCTTGCCTCAACAAAAGATCCTTATGGAAACATTATTAGCTACACTTATGATGAGGTCGGCAATAAGCTTTCTATGACGGATCCGAAGTCAAAAACAGTTTACTACAGCTATGACGCGTTAAGCAGAATGACTTCAGAGACAGATCAGGTTGGAAATGCTTGCTATTATGGGTATGATTCGCTTGGAAGAAAGATATGGCAGACCGACAGAAAGCTTCATGCTTCAAGTGAAGCTGGGGTAATCCAGATACAGGGCAAAACCGGTTTAGAGTATAGAACATTTACGTATTATGGTTATGACGTTTTCGGCCGATTGACAAGCGTAATCGATGAGGCGGGCAACACCTCCAACTACACATATGGCATAACAGGAAAGATAGCGTCACAGACAGACCCTGCAAATAAAACCATTCTGTATAAATATGATGG
>JAUZPS010000769.1 GCA_030705945.1 Bacillota bacterium | reverse complement strand
TCACCTATTATAAATAACAATTTCTTAATAGTTAATCTCAATTGAGCTGCCCCCATTTTTTAATAGATATTTAAATAAGCTTAAAAGAGTGTGTTATCTTTAATCATTTGTAAGTATCATTTCTTGATTATGGATAAATAAAGCCTTGGCGTATTCATTTCCTACCCAGTCTCTAACTTTGTCATAAGACTCCATAAACCATTTAGTATAAGCGTCTGAACTGTGAGCGTCAGATGCTACAAAATGAGCTAAACCGTGCTTTATAATCTTTTTTGATAATGCTTTAACCTTTCTTCCATGGTATCCTACAATACTTGCAGAATCTATTTGAACCATACAACCGGCTTCAACTATGTTTAAGAACATATTGAAGTCCCGCTGAAAATAACTATATCTTTCTGGATGCGCAATAATTGGAATAATATCGTTTGAATGCAGCTTTAAAATAATATCTAATGCGTTTTTGGGATATATATCAAATGGAAATTCAAACAAAAGATATTTAGAATTATTGAGTGTATACATTGATTTGTTATTTAGGCATTCTGTAAGGATTGAGTCAAAAAAAACTTCATAGCCCATCATCAGTTCAATATTGCAGCCAGCTAATCTTTTTTTAAGTTCTTTGAAGTTTTCATCGTAATTTTCAATTTTATAAGCATTTTTTTTAAAATGAGGAGTTGCTATAATAGTTTTTATCCCGAGTTTTTCCGCTTCTAAAACCATTCGCATGGATTCTTTTATGGAGGTAGGTCCATCATCGGCATCAAAAATAATATGACTGTGTATATCAATCATACTTATCCCTCTTTACTTTCTCAAGTTCCTTTAGCGATTTTCTGGAATATTTTCTTTTTGAGTCATAATAGTCATATCCTCCGTAATAATTTTTATAATCAAGCTTGTTGACTTTATTTAATACGACTCCTAATATATTTGCATTAGCTTTTTCAAGCTGTTCTTTCATCATGATAGCATTTCTTGTCTTCACTGCATTCTGTGATATGACAATGATTACGGCATCCGTTTGCGACGCGATTATCGCTCCGTCAATAACACTTCCTATTGGAGGAGTATCAATAATGATAATGTCATAGTTATACTGGGCTTCACATAAAAAGTCCCTGAATTTCTGGGTACTTATAAGTTCGCCAGGGTTCTGTGTTTTAATACCGCATGATATAAAATAAAGGCCATCTACATCTGTTTTATTTACTATTTCATTTAATCCCGCCTGATCCAAAAGGTAATTGGATAATCCTTTAAAGTCTTTACTTACTAGAGGTTTAAAAAGCATCGGCTTTCTTAAATCAGCATCAACAAAAAGAACTTTCATACCTGATTTAGCCATAGTAATACTTAGATTCAAGGATGTAGTAGACTTACCATCGCCTGGGTTATAACTTGTAATCGCAATTGTTTTAAGTTTATTTTCCGGATCACAAAAATGAATATTTGCTCTTAGCACTTTAAATGCTTCCTCTACAGCTTCACTCATATCATATTTTACTTTATATTTAATGTCTTCCATTTATATTCCCCCACAATAAGAGCTT
>JAUZPS010000768.1 GCA_030705945.1 Bacillota bacterium | reverse complement strand
TAAACATTTTACATCTATTTTTTATATTGCAAAATATATACCTTGTTTCATAAGTTACGAAAAGTTCATCTTTGATAGAAAAATGCAGACGCATTAACTGCATTTTAATGTAAAATCTTTTTCGTAACTTATATAGATTTTAAAATAAATATCAATTAGATAAATCAGACATTAAAGAATAATCAATTTCCTCAATATTCTTACTTGCTTGTCCAAATATATACTTTGCTGTGTAATTAGCTTCGTATTTAATATCGCTTAAGTTTGTTTTCCCGGAATAATTTTGCTGATCAACAAGTATTTTTACTTCAGGTTTGTTTATATAGTATCTTATAGCTGAAACGACATCACTTCCCTTTACTGAGCTTTTACTCATATCAATACCTAATGATTCAGACTGAACTTTATCCAATTTATCAGATTTTTCAGCGGTAGACCCGATAATATCGAGATTTCCTCTGAATAGATTTATTACTACCACAAGTAGCGCCATGATCAGCACAGCAATAACTACTTCAAAAACTACCTCTTTCATTGCATTCACCTCCTACTAAATTGGGGATTAGGGGCGTTTTTTTTAAAAAACTGCTTTTACATTAATTGGCTCATATTATACGATCGCATCCAAGGTATGAGCAAATACATAATCATTATTACAATAAGAATCATAAAAAACAGTATCCCAAGAATATTGATCAAATCTATCCTTTTCTTAACCTTTCTTGCAAGCTCTCTTTTTTCCATCTTAAACTCGTTATGGATATTTATTATGGCCTGGTCAAAATCATAATTATTTGCCTGATCCAGCTTTTCATAGAACAACTTAACGTCAAGTTCTTTAGCGCTGCTGATAAGACTTGAATATATAGCTTTATTGTCAATGTTGTTCCTTTTATTGGCATCCTGTATCTCTTGAAGCATTTCTTTATAGTATTTTGATCTATCTATCAGAACTCCCAAAAGTTCCATAAAATCTACCGGTTTGATGGAACCGTTAACAATGATCAGCTTTTTTAGAAACCTTAGTTCCTTTCTGGCATCAGCTTTTGCAAAAAAGCTTGATAAAAACACCATCACTTCAGGGATAAAAGCTACAACAAACGCGATGAAAAAAATCATCAACAAATTGATCTGCCTATATTTGTAGTAGTCATAGAGTCTGTAGTATACCTTGTTCGCAATTGAATCTTTAGGAATCTCCAGACTTTCATCCGCCGCTTTTATATACGATTTAATCTTTAACTGCAATTCCTCCTTGCTAGAATGAATTAATTCATTCTTTGAGATCTCTACCATTGCAATATTAAGACAGTCAATCTCCTGCTTCAACGCAAGATCCTTATCCTTCACATCTCCTTTAAACTGGTAAAGTAAATCGGAGTAATAGTCAAATCTATGATATATATCTTTTGTGTAAATTCCTATATCCGTATAATATTTAAGAAGCACAAATATGATGGCAAGAACAAACAAAATCAGTTTAATCCGAAAAAGCTTTTTCACAGAGAGCCTAGAATAGCATAAAAATGACTTATACCATTTATAAACCTTTGAACCCTTTTTAGGAGTAAAAATATTTATTCTGTCTATTACATCTACCAG
>JAUZPS010000767.1 GCA_030705945.1 Bacillota bacterium | reverse complement strand
CATGTCATTGATATTCAGCCGATAGGCTGTCTAAAAAAAGTCTTGGGGCATCAAGCCCCTTCGCCTTTTGCGAATTTCTCTTATATATTTTGCAATAAACATTTTACATCCATTTTTTATATTGCAAAATATATACCTTGATTCATAAGTTGCGAAAAATTCAGCTTTGATAGTAAAATGCAGACGTATTAACTGCATTTTTAATGTAAAATCTTTTTCGTAACTTATATAGATATGTATGGTATAAAAAATTGGCAGGCGGTTTTCGCCGCCCGCCATGTCTTGATAATTTTTATTTTTTACTGAATATCAGATTCCTTATAGTATTTGCTATCAATCAGTATTTGTTTGTAGTTGTCAATTGTTGCTGCAACAGGAGCGCAAAGATATGAAGGAACAACTCCTTTTCCGTTGTTATATGTGTTAGGGTCGTTTATTTCAGGTTTGGTTCCCTTAACGATAGCATCTACCATACTTACAACCTTATCAGCAAGAGCTCTTGTATCTTTGAATACAGACATGCTCTGGAGGCCTTGTACCATATTCTTAACGTTTGCCTTGTCGCAGTCCTGACCAGTAATAATAGGCATATTATCTTTGGTATATCCTGCTGATACCAATGCATTGGTTACTCCCATTGCAGTGGAATCATTGGAGCAACATACTGCATCCAACTTTTTACCCTTCGGGCTATAACCGTTGGAAGTGATCAGATTTTCCATACGCGACTGAGCATTTTCTGTCTTCCAGCCTGCTGTAGATACCTGAGCTTGAGTGGTCTGTCCTGAAAGAACCTTGAGAACTCCACTGTCAATGTATGGCTTCAATATCTTCATAGCTCCACCGAAGAAGAATGTAGCATTATTATCTGCCGGGTCACCTGTGAAAAGTTCGATGTTGAAAGGACCTTTTTGATTCTTGAGATCAAGTTTCTTTTCAATAAATTCACCCTGCATAACGCCAACCTGGGTGTTGTCGAAAGTTGCATAGTATGAAACAGCATCACTGTTCATGATAAGTCTGTCATATGCAATTACAGGAATATTTTGTTCTTTAGCCTTTTTGAGAACTTCAGTCAGAGAAGATCCATCGATAGCTGCTATTACGATAACTTTACAGCCTTCAGTAATCATGTTTTCGATTTGATTTACCTGGGTAGGAATATCATTGTCTCCGCCGTACTGGAGGTCAACCTTATATCCGGCTGCTTCCAGCTTGCTCTTCATGTTTTTTCCATCCTCATTCCAACGCTGTAGACTCTTAGTAGGCATGCTAACACCAATCATTTTTCCATCTGAATTGCTGTTTGATGAGGTATCTTCTGATTTACCGCACCCCGCTAGACCTAACAAAAATAGTACTGTTAAAATAACTGCAATAAGTCTTTTCATAATTTAACCCCTCTCTTTTTTTATATTTTAGCCAATATGGCAAAAATACCTTAATACTGCTTTTTAAGAGCCTTACTTATGGAAAACAACTTTATTACCGATATATTGTTACAGAATTTCTTTTGAAATGTTTATTCAACAACGTTTATGTACTTCTTAAAAAATACCTTTTATTTAAAGTTATCATAGAATTTGAAAATAATCAACCAAAAATT
>JAUZPS010000766.1 GCA_030705945.1 Bacillota bacterium | reverse complement strand
CGCTCAAAAGAATTTTATTGTAAATAAAAAGTTTAAAAATAATCAAAATAAATCAGTTATCAAGACTCAGCAGGTGTACAATGGAATCAAAGTAAAAGACGCGCAACAGATCTATATCGTTGGTGAAGATGGTGTAATAGAATCAGTATCCGGCTTTAACATCAACGATATAGAGAAAAAATTAAAGGGTAGCTATAAATTAAATGAAAGAGAAGCATATAATATTGTTAAAAATGATCTTAAAAGAGACTTTGGAAAAACGGGCGATTTGTCAAATGTAGAAAAGATTATAGTACCAAAAGATGAGAAACTTTTATATGCCTATTGTGTAAAAGCTTCATTTACAATTCCAAATATTGAGTCATGGGAATATTTTATTGATGCTTCCACTGGTAAAATTATTGATAAAAAAGATTGTCTAATTTACGAAAATGTAGCAGTTGACGGTAAAGGGGTTTTTGGAAATACACTACAAATGAATGGATACAGAGGTACAATACCGGATGTAAATATTACTCCAGAGTATAGTTATTCCTTAGCTGATCTGACGAAAACGCCACCTTCCGGGGCTATAACCAAGCCGTTTAAGATTCTGACTTATGAGCTTACCACTACTAAGACCACAGATAGTTTCACTAATGAGACACTGGATTCTTATAGAAAGATTGCTTCTGATAATGATGGACACTTTACTGAAACTCAAAGTAAATATCATGCTGTTGATGCTCATTACGGAGCAAGTAAAATATACGACTTCTATAAAACAAAGTTCGGGAGATACAGTTATGATAACAACGGATCAAACATATTAAGTAATTGCCACGCTTTATTCAAGTATTCTGATGGAACCGTAGATTCAAACAATGCATGTTTTGATCAGGGTACCAAAAATATTTTTTATGGTGATGGAGATGGAACACAATTCCTAGGATTTGCAGGTGATGGAGAAACCATTGGACATGAATTAACACATGCTGTCATAGATAGTGAAGCATCTTTAGAGTATTTTTCACAATGTGGGGCAATTCATGAAGGATTAGCTGATTTATTCGGCGAAGCATTTGAATCATACATGTTCAATACTGCTCCTGATTGGCGTAAATGCACCAAATCATACACTCCAAATATTCAAGGAGATTATTATCTGGACTTTAAAAACCCTTCTGCTAAAGGTTTTCCTGATCATATGGAAAATGCGTACAATGGTAGTGGAGATAACTTGGGTGTACATATGAATGCCGCCATTTTAACAAAAGCCTTTTCACTTATGTCTGATGGAGGAAGCTTCCATAATGTTAGTGTTACAGGTATAGGATTAGATAAGGTTACTAATATTATGTACAAGGTTATTACTGAGTATTTGACACCAACAACTAACTTCGAAGAGTTTGCGGAATCATCACTTGTTGCAGCAACTGCGTTGTATGGAGCAAGCAGCGCTGAATACAGCGCGGTTAAATCAGGCTTACAGGCTGTGGGAATCCTTAACGATACTACACAATGGAAAAAAATAAATGAATCGCCATTCTCACTTTACGCAAAAACTTACGCAACAAGCCAGGAAAGTGACAAAGTATATGTCCTTGGCGGCCAAAAAAATAATGATGGAGATGTATCCAATGAAATGT
>JAUZPS010000765.1 GCA_030705945.1 Bacillota bacterium | reverse complement strand
TGATAAGAGACTTGATTCGCCTATATTATATGATAATTCTGAGGAACTTTATGTAAACAACATTATTGAATCATATAAAGAAGAACATGATGATTTTCAGGATGCGCTCATATACAGCTTTTATTCAAAACTTGCTGAGGAGAAGGGTTTTGAGATGCTTTCAGACTCCCAAAAGAAAATAGCAATTGTGATTGATAAGAAAAGGGGCAAATATTTTTCCATAAAGATACCTGACTTTACGAAATATTAATTTTACTATATATTTTGCAATAAACATTTTACATACATTTTTTATATTGCAAAATATATACCTTAATTCATAAGTTGCGAAAAGTTCAGCTTTGATAGTAAAATGCAGACGTATTAACTGCATTTTTAATGTATAATCTTTTTCGCAACTTATATATTTTAAATATATTTAAATACAGAGGTCAAAGGATGTTTGAGGCTAGAGTACTTGAAAAGCTGAAAAAAAACGAAAATAATTTTATTTCAGGCGAGAAATTAAGTGAGGATCTTGGTGTTTCAAGGACATCCGTGTGGAAATATATCAATGCGTTAAAAGACGCGGGATATAATATCGAATCAGTTTCTAAAAAAGGTTACAGACTAATATACTCACAAGATCTTCTAAATGAATTTGAAATCGGATACAATCTGAAAACAAATATTCTAGGGAAGCATATCCATTATATGGAGACGGTTGACTCTACAAATATCTATGCAAGAAATATGGCAATAGATGGCGCTTTGGAAGGAACAGTAGTAATAGCAGATGCCCAGATTACGGGGCGGGGGAGGCTTGGACGAAGCTGGAGTTCAGCCGCCAAAAAAGGCATATGGATGTCTGTTGTCTTAAGACCCGGTATAAGTCCTGAAGAGGTTCAAATAATTACAATCGGCGCTTCTGTTGCAGTCGTTAAAGCGATTTTTACTGTCACAGGCATACGCGCAGGAATCAAGTGGCCAAATGATATCATTCTTGAAGGTAAAAAGTTATGTGGTATATTAACTGAAATGAATTCAGAGATTGAAAGGGTAAACTTTTTGATTTTGGGAATTGGCATAAATGTCAACCATAATCCTGAGGATTTTCCAGAGGATATTAGAAGTATAGCTACATCCTTAAAAATATTTTCTGAAAATAATTTTAATAATAATGTGAAACTGTTTACCAGAAGTGATATAATTAAAGAATTATTGTTTGAATTAGAGAATTTGTATATTAAAATAAATAAAGGCGATCTAAAAGAGATCATAGATGAATGGAAAGAATACTCTGTAACATTGGGAAAGCATGTAAAAGTGTTATACAGAAGCGCCGAATATTCTGGCATCGCCGAGGATATTAAAGAGGATGGACGATTAATTGTCAATTGCGAGGATGGCATTGTCCGTGAAATTTTTTCCGGGGAAGTTTCAGTTAGAGGCGTTCTTGGATACTCGTAAATATAAAGTGATAAAAAAATGACTTTTACTGCATGTTTTGTAGTGTCAACGTCATATAGATAAAAAGCAATTAATCTTTTACATTTGCCTATCGCAAAATAACGTTAAAGCGTTCGTTATTTTGCTCCGTCAAATGTTAGATTAATAGTGCTTTTTATATAGATTACGAACTGTAAAGTTTTATATAAGTTTATATATAACAGGAGTTATAGCTATGATTATCGATTTTCATGTTCA
>JAUZPS010000764.1 GCA_030705945.1 Bacillota bacterium | reverse complement strand
TACATTTGACGGAGCAAAATAACGAACGCTTTAACGTTATTTTGTGATAGGCAAATGTAAAAGATTAATTGCTTTTTATATAGTATCAAAAAAACTTAGCAACTGGTCGTTTCAAAAACTTGATATAATGGGTTTTCGTCGTATAAACTTGAACAAGGAATTTTTTGAAACGCCCTAATCTATTTGGAATAAAAATCCATTTATCGGAATAAATATTAATAATTGGACGCAAAAGATGTCCAAAATGGCGCAATAGGTTGGAGTGATCGTTTTGCATGTTGTTTTTATAAGCAATTACAAGAAAAAGCTGTTTAGGACATGCTTGATTCTAGTGGCATGGATTGGTTTATTTATAATATTAAACATTCTTTTAAGCAAAAATATCAATTATAAGTTTACCATAAATAATTGTCTGTCATTTTCATGCCCTGTTGACTTTAAAGTTGAAAACATATTTGTAAACGAGCATAATAAAGATGAAACTATTGAAACCGGACTTCCCTTTGTTAATCCTAGAACCGAAACATTCTCTAACTATAAATCAATAAAAGGCAAATTTAGTTTTGACTACCCGTCAATTTTCGTTTTAAATGAACGTGAATTCTCAGGCAGTGAAATTCTTTACCACATTGAGTTCAAATCCGATGGTACTAACGGATTTGTTCAGGTATGGAATCTACCCTATTCGCTCAATGAATTCCTTGAAAAGGCAAAATCAACTTCACAACTTAAATTTGAGTACTTCAGTTCAAAGCCAATAAAGGTTAATGGCTTGGAAGGATATTTCTGGGATTACTCAATTACCGACAGGAATGGAAAACAAATAAAATGTAATGAGGTTTTTCTTCAGAAGGATAACAAAATTTATAGAATAAGCTATTTTGTTCCTGAGGAACAATGGAATGCTTATCAAAAGAAGATATTTTTTGATATTGTCAATTCTTTGAAAATATATTAGATTTATTTTTATAGATCAATAGAACTACAGAATTGCTTATTCTTCGGTAATTTAGGCAATAGCTGCTCTTAACAATCGAAAAAAGGCTTTCAAAAGCAAACTTATGTAAGCCTTGACATTCGGTATCTTTAAATGATTGGTGTCAGAGACTTTTTAAATTCCGCCCTGTCTACTTGACAGGGCGCATATCATATTTGATACTGACACTTTATCTTGAAAATATAAACAAATAGTATATGTCTTCTTAACTTTGTTCCCATAATATTTCTATTATGTCG
Organism: Bacillota bacterium; assembly: GCA_030705945.1. GTDB lineage: Bacteria > Bacillota > Clostridia > Acetivibrionales > DSM-2933 > Pseudobacteroides. Next base: position 456 of record JAUZPS010000764.1, on the reverse strand, counting down.
CCTGACCTGATCTCATCAGTAAAGGCGGCTTTTTCTCCGTTTAATTTGAAAACCGCATTTCCCCTGCTCTTTGATAAGTCAAACTTGACATGATTAAATACATCTATAAAAATATATTGAGGCTTATTTCCAGAAAGTATTGTGTTCTTCCCATTAATAGTAACACAAACACCTCCCGGATTTTTCAATAAGAAATCAGGTCGATTTTGCAGCTTGCTTGCCATTTCTGTATTTAAATCAGAACTTTTTAAAATATTCTGTCCATTAAGCCGCCCATTAGTGAATGCAGCTTGATCAATTGCTTCATTAATACATTCCTTTATTACCTCGTTAGTTTCCTCAATAATCTCTTCTTTTGTTTCTGTATTTATTTCTCCATTTACTTCTTCTTTTATTTCTCCATCTATTTCTTCTTTAATTTCTTTATTAATTTCTTCATCAATTGCTTTATTTATT
>JAUZPS010000763.1 GCA_030705945.1 Bacillota bacterium | reverse complement strand
TGCTAAGTTTTTTTGATACAACCTTATATTGACTTTTAACTTTTATATTTATTTTGGAGTATTGAAATAATATTATTTGGAAAAAATATGCGATATAAAGCTAAAATGAATTTTATGTAAGAAAGGATATAACGTATGTTTGAAAATAGGAGTATAAGAACAGATTTAGCGCTAGAAGCTAATGAGCTATTTATGAAACAGTCGGCTAAGGAATCTGCTCAGGAAAGCGCGCAAACACCAGGAGTAGAAGTAGAGAGCGCCGGCAATGAAGATATTAAGATAACAAGAGTGAAAGTGACATCTCCGACAGGAGAAGCGTCTATTGGAAAACCAATGGGTAACTATATAACTTTGGAGATTCCAAAACTTAGGGAAAACGATCAGGATCTAATTGAAGATTCCTGCAGAGAAGTTGCTAAAGAATTACAAAGGCTTATAAATTTAGGCCAAAAGTCTACAGTGCTTGTTGTCGGGCTGGGCAACTGGAATGTTACACCTGACGCATTAGGTCCTAAAGTGGTTTCAAGCCTTATGGTCACGAGGCACTTGATCGAGTATGTTCCGGAACAGGTTGATGATGGCGTAAGGCCTGTATGCGCAGTAGCGCCAGGAGTTCTTGGGATTACAGGTATTGAAACAGGTGAAATAATTAAGGGGATTGTTGAAAAAATTAAGCCAGAGTTGATTATAGCAATTGATGCGCTTGCATCAAGAAAAACTGAACGCGTAAGCACAACAATTCAAATTGCTGATACCGGAATAGCTCCAGGCTCCGGGGTCGGAAACAAAAGAATGGAATTGTCTAAGACTACCATGGGGATTCCTGTAATTGCAATCGGCGTTCCTACAGTCGTTGACGCCGCCACTATGGCAAACGATACAATAGATCTTGTGATGGATAGTTTGATCAGTCAGACAACAAAAGGCACCGAGTTTTATAACATGTTAAATGATATTGATAGAAATGAAAAACATTTATTAATAAGAGAAGTGCTTGAACCGTATATTGGCAACCTGATAGTCACACCGAAGGAAATTGACGGCATAATAGAAAAAATATCAAGAGTCATTGCCAATGGTATAAATATTGCGCTTCATGAAGGTATAACACTAGATGATGTTAATAGATATGTCCATTGATTATATCAAGAAGCATAATAAGGTCGCTAAGGAACAATATTCAACTAGATATTCTTAATAAATTAGCCGATAATTATATACAAAATATATTAAGTTGAAGTAGTGACTGATAGTTGAATTCCTTATTACAAGCATAAAGAAAAACATGGGATAGAATCCAAAAAAACTTATAATTAATATCTGAAATTAATGACAATAATTTGGAAGTTCTAGGAGTCACAGCGTTATACGAAAGACTTGCGGAGGCCCCGGAACTTCTGAATTATATTAAAATTATTTTTAATCTTACATTTAGCAAAGAACGAACGGTTTTAACGGTATTTTGATAGAGATAAATGTAAAAGATTAATTGATTTTTACATAGTTAAATTGTAGTTCTATAAATCTGTTCAGCTTAGTCGATAAAAATTATTTTAAAATAAGGTATATAAAAAGCACTATTAATCTTACATTTGACGGAGCAAAATAACGAACGCTTTAACGTTATTTTGCGATAGGCAAATGTAAAAGATTAATTGCTTTTTATATAGTATCAAAAAAACTTAGCAACTGGTCGTT
>JAUZPS010000762.1 GCA_030705945.1 Bacillota bacterium | reverse complement strand
TGAAGGGAGCATTTTTATGAGCAATTGATGCTTTAAGGTATATAAAAAGCACTATTAATCTTACATTTGCCTATCGCAAAATAACGAACGCTTTAACGTTATTTTGCGATAGGCAAATGTAAAAGATTAATTGCTTTTTATATAGTATCAAAAAAACTTAGCAACTGGGCGTTTCAAAAATTTGATATAATGGGTTTTAGACATATAGATTTGAACAAGGAATTTTTTGAAACGCCCTAAAAGTACCATAAACATACATTCTAACTTGATCTAACAAATGAAAATGCTTTGTGTATTGTTTTATAATGGTGGTATACTTTTAATAGGTGGGTGACGCAAATGTGTGGAAGATTTCTTCTTCTTTCAGATGATGATTTTAAAGAAATTAAAAGTATAGTTAACGAGATATCGGATAAATTTAAAGTAATAAATGGCGAGATATTCCCAACAAATTATATACCAACAGTTTATTCACATAACGGCAGAAATGTTCTTAGCAGCGCTAAATGGGGTTTTCCGAATTTTAACAATTCCGGTGTTATCATAAATGCTAGGGCAGAATCGGTAGCGGACAAGCCAATGTTCAGGAAATCTTTTGCCACAAAGCGGTGCCTTGCGCCTGCTAATGGCTATTATGAATGGCTTACTCATAAGGATAATATAAAGACTAAGTATTTAATTAGTTTAAAAGAAAAACCACTTTTTTATATGGCAGGCTTGTATAATATGTTTACCGATAAAAACGGCAATCCGTACGCCGCGGTAACTATTATAACTACTGAAGCCAACTCTGACATTTCTTTTATCCATAATCGTATGCCTGTTATTTTAAATGATGAATCCATAAAAACATGGCTGGACGCAGATAATACTGACCTTACCAGGCTGCAAGAGCTTATGCGCCCTTGCGCCATCGGAAAAGTAAATTATACAGCTTTATAATATTATAGATAATTATTTTGCTTTGAAACGCCCTTAAATATAAAAAATCAAAATATTTTAATTTTATTTATGGTATAATTTATTAAAATATTTAATTTAAGGGGGGCATGTTTATGAAAGAATACCTTGTACATCTTATGAAATATAATCAAAGCGCCAATAACCAAGTCATCAAACTCCTTGCTGATCTTAATGAATCGGACAGAAACCTTGATAGAAAGTCATATTACAAAAGCCTTCAGGGTCTTTTCGAACATATTGTAGGGGCAGAGTTATTTCTGCAAAAGATTATTAAAGCTTCACTTCCTGAAATCAGCGGTTTAGATCATAAATATATGGATTTTAAATTAGAGCCTGGTAATAGTATTCTACATAATTTTTCCGAACTAAAAACCGCTCTTGAGACATTTGACAGCGCTTTAATAGAAATGACTGAATCACTGAAGGATGAGGATATGGAAAAGATAGTCTTATTTAATCATCCTAAGATTAAATTAGAGTATAAACTAGGAGTAATAATTATGCAATGCGCAAATCATGGGACTCATCATAGGGGGCAAATATCTCAAATACTTGATGAAATGGGAATTGACAATAATTTCTCGAGCATATTACCGAAATACGAATAAGGTATATAAAAAGCACTATTAATCTTACATTTGACGGAGCAAAATAACGAACGCTTTAACGTTATTTTGCGATAGGCAAATGTAAAAGATTAATTGCTTTTTATATAGTATCAAAAAAACTTAGCAACTGGTCGTT
>JAUZPS010000761.1 GCA_030705945.1 Bacillota bacterium | reverse complement strand
TTTAACGGGGAAATCTATAATTACAAGGCTCTCAGAAAAAAACTTGAAGCTGAGGGTTATAGGCTCAGAACGCAAACTGACACCGAAGTTATTCTTGGCATGTATGAATTATACGGCGCAAAATGCCTCGATTACTTTAACGGTATGTTTGCTTTTGCTATTTTTGACAGAAAAGAGGACAAGTTATTTATAGCCAGGGACAGAGTAGGAATCCGTCCCTTATACTACTTTAACAATCAGAATGGTTTCGCCTTTGCTTCTGAGATAAAAGCGCTGCTCAAATGCCCTTTTGTAAAAAGAGCGGTAAACAAAAATGTTATAGGGCAGTATGTTCAATTCAGATATGTTGACAACCCCTCAACATTATTTGATGGTGTCTTAAAACTCGAGCCCGGTCATTACATGATGTATGACGGCAAAAATATTAATATACAAAAGTATTGGGATGTTGAAGTTTTTGAGAAGAACCAAGGGAGCTTAGAGGAAAACCTGATAGCTTTGGAGGCTTTGCTTGAAGAATCGGTAAAACTCAGAATGATAAGTGATGTTTCCTTAGGAGCCTTTCTTAGCGGAGGTATTGATTCAAGCTTAATAGTCGCCCTGATGGCAAAGCTCAGCAACGCGCCTGTCAAAACGTTCTCCGTAGGCTTTAAGGATTCAAATTACAGTGAACTTCCCTATGCAAAGTCAATAGCGGACAAGTTTAAGACAGATCATCATGAACTATACATTTCCCATAAAGACATTATGGACAACCTGTATAGCGCTGTATGGCACAGAGACGCGCCTGTATCCGAAAGTTCAGACATACCCATATTGCTATTATCCAGGGAAGCCAAGAAAAAAGTAAGCGTAATTCTGACAGGCGAAGGCAGCGACGAAATATTCGCAGGTTACCCCAAATATGCTTTTGATAAATATTCTAAGGCTTTTTGGTTCAAAACATTTTTCAACAATTCTCCCATGTCCTCTATTGTCAATAGTTTGCCTTACAAATACAGAAAAATCAAACTGGCTTACAATACATTAAGAATCGAAAACGACTTAGAAAGATTTGCAAGTTGGTTTTCATCTTTCCGCAGGGATTCGGTAAACAAATTATTTACTGATGATTTTATAAACAACAATCATTCCGCCTCAGGTTATAGCCAGATTAAAGGCGTTTCAGACCTCGATAAGATGATGTACCTTGATTTGAAATACTGGTTGACGGACAATCTTCTAGAAAGAGGAGACAAGATGCTTATGTCCGCCTCCGTTGAGGGCAGAGTGCCCTTCCTTGACTTTAACGTGGTTGAACAGGCATACAGGATAAAAGACAGCTTTAAAATACATGGAAATTGCCGAAAATACATTGTTAAAAAACTAGCTGAAAAATATATACCCGCCGAAAATATTTACCGAAAAAAAGTAGGATTTTATATCCCTGTTGGTGATTGGTTCAGGCGCGAGCTAAGGGATTTCGTCTACGATCACCTCATGTCAAGGCGTTTTATTGAGCGTGGAATATTTAAGCCCAGTGAAATTGAGAACATTGTTGTTTCTCACTGCAGCGGTAAACAGAATTATGAAAAAGAGCTATGGATGCTAATAAATTTGGAAATTTGGTTCAGAAGCTATATTGATTGCAGTTAAAACAGTTAATAAGGGAGTTTCAAAAAATTCCTTGTTCAATGACCATATTACATATATTTAAGAAGAGGTTGTGAAGTTTGT
>JAUZPS010000760.1 GCA_030705945.1 Bacillota bacterium | reverse complement strand
GCTAATTGTAATAACTATACAAAAAGTTAACATGTACGGGAAGCTTTAATCTATATGTTTCATGATAAATATTTTACATCAAAAATTACGATTTATCTATCCTTTAATTCAAGACATCATTAATCAAATCGAGCCTGCGCGTCTGTCTCAATATCAAACTGGCTTTCTTTCGATTGGCTGAACAACAGCTTGAGTCCTTCAAGTAGGCTATAAACAACCGGAACTATGACAAGAGTTAATACCGTAGAGAGAGTAAGTCCTCCAATAACAACGATTCCAAGCTCTTCTGAAATAATGGCGCCTTCTGAAAATCCTGCGGCAAGAGGGAAAATTGCCATAATTGTCGCCGCGGCTGTCATAATTATAGGCCTTAGTCTTACGCCTCCTGCTTCTATGAGAGCATCTCTGATGCTCATACCTTTGCGCCTGTTTGTCTGGACTCTGTCAACCAGAACGATGGCATTGGTAACAACAATTCCGATAAGCATCAGTATACCAACAAGACCTGACATTGAAAGAGGATGATTTGTTATTACAAGCGCCAGCATCGCTCCTACGGCTGCAAAAGGCAATGAGAAAAGGATTGCCAAAGGCGCGGTTGCTTCTTTGAAAGCAAGAACCATTATTGAAAATACCAATAATATAGCAATTAACATGGCTATACCCATTTGCTTAAAGGAATCGCTGATGTCGTCCATACTTCCACCGATGCTGTAGGTTACACCAGGCTTTAACTGGCTTTTGATTGCTTCAACTCTGTTTACTATATCCTGAGAAGTCTTTTTGGTATCCTCTGAAAAAATATCGGCTGTAATTGAAGCATACCTTTTTCCATCTCTTTCAGAGATGCTTACAGGGCCATCTTGAAGCGTGACTTCACCTATATCACTGATTGTAACCTGAGCTCCTGTTCCGCCTTTTATCTGAAGGTTGCGGACTTTATCAATGCTGTCTATATCTTTTTTGTCCATACCAAGCTGAACATCGATAGTCTTTCCTTCTAAGTTAATGCTTGTTACTTTGTCATAGTTTAAGAGGCTGCGTACCTGCATAGCAGCTAGGTAAGGATTGAGACCTTTTACAGCTGCTTTCTCACTGTCAACTTTAACTGAAATTTCCGGTTTTTTGTCTGACAGATTGTTTGTAATATTGGACAGGTCCGGCATATCTTTGATTTTGGAGGAAATCAATTCCGATGCTGATTTTATATCATCAACATTGTTTCCGTTTACGACGATTTCAAGTTTTTCTCCTCCACTGTAGTGATCTTGAGGTTTTACAAACCAGGATGAATTTCCGGCGCTCAATTCATTTGCCTTATTCCTAATCTTTATAAGAGCCTTGTCTAGATCGGATGTTTTCTTGAGATCTATAGTAACTTTTGCTTCGTTTGAACCCTGCATCATGCCGAAAGCTGCTTCTTCACTGGAACTTCCGATCTTACTGGTTATAAGCTCAACATCATTGTCTTCAGAAAGGAATTTCTCCATTTTTGCTGTTTCCTTGTTCGTCTCTTCTGCTGATGACCCGGGCGGTAGCTTAAGATTGGCTGTGATTATATTCGTTTTATCAGGAGGTAGAAATTTTAATCCAATACGGCTAACTAGAAGAAATGATAGAGCCATAATGATTATGGATACAATCACAACTTTTATTCTGTTGTCTAATGCTATGCTAAGAATCTTTTTATAGGCTCTATTCATTCTGCCTTCTGTCTCCTTG
>JAUZPS010000076.1 GCA_030705945.1 Bacillota bacterium | reverse complement strand
TTACGGCAGTATGATATTGCTCAATAACCATAAAATAGCAAAAAAATGGTACAATAAAAAATCTCATGACTGTTAAAATATTCGGAATATTCACCTATACACCACCTAAAATCAGTTTAATGCCGCTACACATAACTTACTTTTTTCCAAGTGTCAAAGATAATGATCTACATAAGTTGCTAAAAATATCTACATTCTACCTAATTTATTATATTTTTATCCCGTTAAAAGTGTGATTAATCAACTTTTTTCGATACTTCACATAACTCTCCCTTTAATCATTTCTATGTAACGCTGCATAGAAGTTTGTAAATTTCCGGCGCGAATTTTTTGAGGTTGACAGGTTTCAAGTTTTTATCTGTCCATACATGCATTGTCTCTCCTGTTGATAGTACTGATTCCTGCTTGTCCTTATAAACCTCATAATAAAAAACAATTCTCGTATATGTCATTTCCTTTATACTTGTTTTAACAATAATTTCATCCTCATAATTGGCTGGACTTTTAAAATTACATTTTAATTCTAAAAGCGGCAGCATAATTCCTCTATCCTCAATCTGGGAATAAGGCAAGCCGACCTTTCTTATAAAATCAGTTCTCCCGGCTTCGAACCAGATGGGATAGTTAGAATGATGAACAATCCCCATCCTGTCTGTTTCAGCGTACCTTACTATCAATTTTGTTTCAGTTATAAGCATATTATTCACCTATCATTCCCTATAAAAATATTAAACCCGTGAAAATAAATATTAACACGGGAAAAATTTTCTTTACACTATTAAATTACTCATGGTTAAATAGTCAAAAACCTTTCTCGATTATTACACTGTGAGCCTCTTCAACTTCTGCCTCGGGAACTAGCACTTCGAAATAATTATCGCTGCTTTCGTGATTTTTGCTAATAGGTCGTACCTTTACAAGAATCCCATCTACAGTCAGTAACTCCTGCAGTTTGTTCGCTATATCCTTGCTCTGCGCCATGTATACGACAGTCCACATATCAACACGCCCCTTTTTTCTTTATTCACCAGAAATAATTTCTCCATAACGGCTAAGTATTCTAGCTTTTCCTCTAACCTTAATGGCAGATGTATTTTCAGTAAACTGGGCAATTAAAACCTCTCCCCTGTCAAGCTTCTCAGTGTGATGAAATTTGGTATCTCTTCCACGTGTGAGGCCGATAATGTTTACTCCGTTTTCTTCGGCTCTTATTATGAAATAATCTCCCTGTATTTTATCCTGTTCTAAATCCAAAACAAATCACCTCGTCATAACTATATATTATTTTATTTTAAAAATCAATATATTTTATTGAACTATCTTTACATTACACTCTCCAAGTCTAGCTTTCAACTCGTCTAAGAGGTAATCGTTCAAACTTACCCAATATTCTCTGTTAAGGACTTTTACCGATTTATCATCCTTATCATACAGACATACGGGAGTTACTCCGTTAAAATACCTGCACATTGACAACAATGAGTCATACAGTTCTTTTTTCATATTTTTATCTATACGAAGATAAACCTTACCGAGCTTTACCTTTTTTAGTGGACTAATTTCATCGCATATTATCTTAGGTTGCTCTTCTTCCCTCAAACTTATTCTTCCCTTTATTAATACAATATTTTCCTCAACTATAAGTGATGCATATTTTTCAAGAATTTTTGGAAAAACAATTACTTCCATTGCTCCATATAAGTCTTCTAGAGTGATAAACGCCATCATGCTGTTACTTCTTGTAGTTTTAGTCGTTTTACCCGTAATTATACCCCCGACAGTAACCCTCATACCATCTGATATATTTTTTTGCGAATGTTGAAAATCCTCACCATCATTTTCAGATTGAACCGATATTAGGTCTGAGCTGAACAAATTAACCTGGGTCTTTATCTCCTCTTCCAACTCAAAAAGAGGATGTCCCGAAACATATAAGCCAAGCATTTCCTTCTCCATTGCCAGCAGAGCCTTCTTGGGATATTCTTTTATATCAGGATAATCAACAATTGTCTGAATCATTTCATTTTGCGCGGAACCTAATTCAAAAAGTGAAAGCTGACCTTCAAGGTTTCTTTTTCTGTTTTGAGCGATTCCCTCTAATTGTTTTTCGAAAACCGCAAGAAGTTTTGATCTGAATATTCCCATAGAGTCAAACGCGCCGCTTCTTATGAGGCTCTCAATACATCTTTTGTTAACATCCTTTCCATCCAGCCGTTCGCAGAAATCTCTGAAATTTTTAAATGCTCCCTTTTTCTCCCTTTCCAAAATAATGCTCTGAACTGGAACCTCTCCCACATTTTTGACCGCAGCAAGTCCGAACCTGACTTTACCGCTAACAACTGTAAACTTTACATTGCTTTCGTTGATATCGGGTGGAAGAACATCAATATTCATGGATTTGCATTCCATAACATACTGCGACACCTTTTCACTGCTGCCTAAAAAGCTATTTAACGACGCAGCCATAAACTCAACAGGATAGTAGTATTTAAGCCACGCTGTCTGATATGCGACTACCGCGTAAGCCGCCGCATGGGATTTATTGAAGGCGTAACTTGCAAAATCCATCATTTCATCAAATATTTTATTTGCAATAACTTCGCTTACCCCATTTCTCATTGCTCCACTGACTTCAACATTCCCTTTGCTATCTACAATTCCATGTATAAAGTTCTGACGCTCCTGTTCCATAACGCTGACTTTTTTCTTAGACATGGCCCTTCTCACAAGGTCAGATCTACCCATGGAATACCCGGCTAAGTCACGCACAATTTGCATTACCTGCTCCTGATATACCATACACCCATATGTTACATCAAGAATACCAGCAAGCTTTGGATGATCATACTTTATTTCCTGAGGATTGTTTTTATTCCTCAAATATCTTGGTATCTGATCCATTGGTCCCGGACGGTACAGTGAAATACCCGCAATGATGTCTTCAATGCTTAAAGGCTGAAGTTCCTTCATAAACTGCGTCATTCCCGAGCTTTCAAGTTGAAACACGCCTGATGTTTTACCTTCGCTTATCATCTTGTAGACTGCCTTATCATCCATATTAAGCTTGTCTATATCGATTTTTTTGCCATAATCCTTAAAAATCAAGTCAACTGCGTCTCTGATGACTGTTAATGTCCGAAGCCCAAGGAAATCCATCTTCAAGAGTCCTAGCTCTTCGAGTGTCCCCATTGTAAATTGTGTTATAATGCTGTCCTCATTCCTTTGAAGCGGAACATATTCATCTATGGGATCCTTCGAAATAACAACACCCGCGGCATGGGTTGAAGCGTGCCTTGGCATACCTTCAAGCAGCCTTGCCATTTCTATGAGTTCCGTTGTCTTTTCATCTTCATTGTAACGCTTCTTTAATTCAGGATTCATTTCGAGAGCCTTCTCAATATTCATACCTGCCTGGAAAGGAATCATTTTTGCCACAGCGTCAACATCCCCATAGGAGATATTGAGGGCTCTGCCAACGTCTCTGATGGCAGCCCTTGCAGCCATAGTTCCGAACGTAATTATCTGAGCTACCCTGTCTTTGCCATATTTTCTTACGACATAATCAATTACCTCCTGCCTTCTTTCAAAGCAGAAGTCTATATCTATATCAGGCATACTTACTCTTTCAGGATTCAGAAACCTTTCAAAAAGCAGGTTATATTTTATGGGGTCAATATTCGTAATGCCAAGGGTATACGCAACAATGCTCCCCGCAGCTGATCCTCTGCCGGGTCCAACCATAATTCCGTTGTCCTTGGAGTATTTTATGAAATCCCAAACAACTAAAAAATAATCAACATAGCCCATCTGTTTTATTACAGATAGTTCGTATGCCAGCCTGTCCTTTTTATATTTTTCGCAATTCTCCCCATATACGCGGGTAAGCCCATCAAAACATAATTTTTCAAGATAATCATAGGGCGTAGTTTCCTCGGGAACGTTGTACGCGGGCAAATGCAGCTTGCCAAACTCAAGTTCAACGTTGCAGCTTTCGGCAACCTTAACGGTATTATCCAAAGCTTCAGGAACATTTTTAAACAAACGGTACATTTCGTCGACAGACTTTATATAAAATTCATCCGAAGAAAAAGTCATCCTGTCTTCATCTTCCATCGTCTTACCTGTCTGTATACAAAGCAGCACCTCCTGAGCTCTAGCGTCTTCCCGCCTTAAATAGTGAGCGTCGTTTGTAGCAATAAGGGGAATGTTAAGCTCCTTGCTCATTTTAATCAACTGCTGGTTTACCAGATTTTGCTCCTCAATTCCATTGCTTTGAAGTTCAAGATAAAAGTTATCCTGTCCAAAAATTGAATTAAACTTTAACGCCGTTCTTTTTGCTCTCTCCAGATCATTTTGCAGAATTGCTTTAGGCACATCTCCGGAAAGACACGCGCTTAAAGCCGTAATCCCCTTGTTATATCTTTCAAGAACCTCAATATCTACCCTTGGCTTATAATAAAACCCTTCAGTAAAGCCTATGGAAACTATTTTCATAAGGTTCTTATAGCCTTCCATATCCCGGGCAAGCAAGACAAGATGTCCGTTCTCCGAGTCCAGATTTGGTTGTTTATCAAACCTTGTCCTCTTTGATGTATAAATCTCACAGCCTAAAATAGGTTTAATTCCATTTTTTATAGCTTCTTTATAAAAATCAATTATGCCATACATTACTCCATGATCCGTTATGGCTACACTTTTCATACCAAGTTCGCAAGTTCTCTTAATAAGATTCTTTATTCTATTGGCGCCGTCTAACAAGCTGTATTCCGTATGAACATGCAAATGTACAAAATCCGTCATGTTATCCTTCTTTCTATTGATATCAAATATGCATTTATATATGACCAAATGCAAAGTTTTCTATCTATATAAATCAATTAGGTAGTATCAAAAAGAAAACTTAGTAACTGGTCGTTTCAAAAACTTGATATAATGGGTTTTAGTCATATAAACTTGAACAAGGAATTTTTTGAAACGCCCTTAATCCTTCACATTTATATATCGCAAAATATATAATAATAATTTTTATCTATAATATTAAATATTATAACATACCCGTACCAAGCAGCAAAGGTTCATATTATCGATATTGAGTCAATAATATAAAAGGATCAGGCATGCCTGATCCTTTTTAGCTAATCAACTGTAAAGTTCTATTAGCTATTTACTCAACTTTCCCGCTTCAAATTAAGCAGCCATTAATTCAACTATATTTGGATAGATTTGATAGGCGTAACGTTATGATAATATGGCTGCAAGAATATTAATGATGTAGGAAAGTTGAGGGCGCAAGTTTATAAATTAAAATAAGAAGCTTTTAACCACAGCGAGAACATTTTCCTTCAAAGTCTCAAGTTTCCCCTGAGCATCTTTAATGTCAGTTCCTGTAACTCCGTAATATATCTTTATTTTAGGTTCTGTGCCTGATGGTCTCACGCAAAACCATGATCCATCTTCCATCTCATAATATAATACATCTGACTCAGGTAAAGTCAATTTTTCTGTGGCGTTTGGCTTAATAACATACCTTTCGCCTTTTGAATAGTCGCGTATAGCTTTGACGTTTGACGCGCCAAGACTTGAGTGCCTTGCTTTCCTTAACTCTTCCATCGTGTATTTAATTTTTTCGATACCTTCCTTGCCCGCAAGAGTAAAGGATGTTATTGATTCAATGGTATAACCGTATTTGGCGAACAACTCTTCTAATGCTTCATAGAGCGACATTCCCTTAGATTTGTAAAAAGCCGCCATTTCCGCTATCAACATGGACGCCACAACCCCATCCTTATCACGGGCATGAGTTCCTGCGAGATAACCGTAACTTTCTTCAAAGCCGAAAATATATTTTTTGTCGCCAAACTCGTCCATTTCTTTAATTTTCTCGCCTATAAATTTAAAGCCTGTTAACACTTCTACAAGTTCGACTCCATAATAGTCCGCTATTTTTCTTGATAGCTCTGATGTTACTATGGTCTTAGCAACAAAAGCATTTTTTGGGAGTTGTCCTTTAGCCTGTTTTTGTGAAAGGATATATTCTAAAAGCAGGCAGCCTGTCTGATTACCAGTCATAACAACATATTCGCCGTTTTTGTTCCTTACAGCAATACCAACCCTGTCGCAATCCGGATCGGTCCCTATTACAAGATCAACCCCTTCATTAGCCGCAAGCTCAATTGCCATAGTAAGGGCTTCCTTATCTTCAGGGTTTGGAGATTTAACTGTTGAGAAGTTTATATCCGGCTGTTCCTGTTCTTTAACTATAAGCACATTTTTAAATCCATTTTCACTAAGTACTCTTCTTACAGGTTTATTACCCGTTCCATGAAGCGGAGTATAGACTATCTTCATATTTTTGCCTATTTCCCTTACCATGTCTTCGTTTATGCTTTGTTTTTTGATTTCTGAAATAAAAGCGTCATCAATTTCTGCGCTTACAATTTTAAGCAATCCCTTGTTTATTGCTTCTTCCTTATCCATCAAAGCGATTTTTGACAGATCGTTAATCTTTCCTATTTCGTCTAACACAATATTCGAACCCTCAAGCGAAAGCTGAGCGCCATCTTCTCCATATACCTTATAGCCGTTATATTCTTTTGGATTGTGGCTTGCTGTAACCATAATTCCTACAGCAGTATTAAAATGCCTTACTGCAAAAGACAGTACAGGAACAGGTCTTAATTCATCAAATAAGAATGTCTTAATGCCGTTTCCAGTATAAACTTTAGCTGACTCAAGAGCAAATTCCGGCGATTTGTTCCTTGAATCGAAGGATATAACTATCCCTCTTTCAATGGCTTCTTTTCCAAGGCTTTTTATATAGTTGGCAACACCTTGAGCAGCTTTTCTAACAGTGTAAATATTCATCCTGTTTGTGCCGGCGCCTATAATCCCTCTTAGTCCGCCAGTTCCAAATTCAAGCTCCTTATAGAATCTTTCTACTATTTCTTTTTCATTATCTTTTATCTGAGATAATTCACGTTTAGTATCTTCATCAAAATACCCGTCAGTCAGCCAAAAGTTAAATAATTCTTTACTATTCATTTCATACCTCCTAATATTTCTACAGATAATCAACTAAATTAAAATCATTATTAATATTACACTTACGAGAGTAAAATATCGAATAGTTTTAAATGTATCTTGCGATACATAAATGTAAAAGATTAATTGATTTTAATATATATGAAAATTGTAATTTGCGGTGTTTATAATTGTTATCTTTTTAACAGAATATAGTATACCACAATAATTTATTAATAAAAACAAAAAATTGCTAAAAAACAAGGAATATCTTCTATTCCTTGTTTATAAGTCCCTGTCTCCTTTTCTTCTTTTCCTTTTTTCTTTTTATGAGCAAATTATCCGCATCAGCCATCAGATCTTCTATTGAAAGGCCGTCATCACTGCTAATATGAACATAACCTATGCTAATTGAAAGATTATTCAAATGTAATTGAAATTATGGTAAGTTTTATGGCTGCTTAATTTGAAGTTGGAAAGTTGAGTCAATATCTGAATTAGGCAATAAAAAAACTAATCAACTGGACGTTTCCATTAGGCTAAATATTATTTAAGGGAATCTTTTACATATATTGCTTCATCTTTTTCCAGTTGATATATTAGTTTATCTAATAAATCCTTATTTATATCGTCAACATCATTAATCCTTAAACCATATTCACTGTACAAACCCCTAGGTTCAATCCTTATGATATTTGCGGTAAATGTCAGATAATCTTTTTCAGAAACCTGTGCTGTAATATAAATTTTGTCATTGATATTTAATTCAACCTTTTCTTTAAAAACAACTCCAGCGCCTTTTAAACCGATATTTTTTACGATTGCGTATATCTTTTGATCACTGTTTGGCAGAGAAATATTTGCCAATAAATTAACCATATACCTTCTGTTTTCTCTTTTATTCTTATACCTATCTATTTTATCAACACATATATGCGCATAATTAGGGTATTGAAGATCAATGTCGCTAATCATACCTTTTAAAACAAATTCATATTCATCTCCAAATACCTGGCAATTAACAGTATCACCTTTAAAAACATTACTCCTTAAAAATTCTATAGGTACCTTGAAAGATAAATTATTTTCTTCACTTTTCTGAATTACAGTCAAAATAGGTTCACAGACCATTGCATGACTGATACTAATTACCGCGCCTCTCTTAAAGTACTCCATATTTTCCATTTTTAACCCTCCTTGTTAATTTCGAAATTATTATTGCATTTAAACTACGGTCATATGAATTTTATATATTAAAATAATTATTAATCTTTCATTTATATAAAAAGCACTATTAATCTTACATTTGGCGGAGCAAAATAACGAACGCTTTAACGTTATTTTGCGATAGGCAAATGTAAAAGATTAATTGCTTTTTATTTAGCAGAGCAAAATAACAAACGGTTTTACGGTCTAAATGTAAAAGATTATTTACTTTTAAAATAGATATTAATTTCAAGCAGCGCAATTAAATATGAAACCATAATCTTTAGCAATGTTTTTAAGGGCGTTTCAAAAAATTCCTTGTTCAAGTTTATATGACGAAAACCCATTATATCAAGTTTTTGAAACGACCAGTTGCTAAGCTTTTTTGATACTACCTAATGTTATCAATAAGCCAAAGAAAATGTTTTAAAGTATACCATAAGAATAAATATTTTGGGAACATTTTATTGAAAAATCTGATTTGAATTAAATTAAGATGATAGAATTAGTTAATCTTTTTCTTCATTATAAATATATTCGATATAGATTCGATTTTTCCTCTAATTTTTTAAAATCTTTCGCAACTTATATATTTTGCAATAAACATTTTACTTCCATTTTTATATTGCAAAATATATACCTTGATTCATAAGTTGCGAAAAACTCAGCTTTGATAGTAAAATGCAGATGTATTAACTACATTTTTTATTATAAAATCTTTTTCGCAACTTATCTATATTAAAAGCCCGTCAAATATTATTGACAATATTTCACAAAAAGTATATTATTGAATTGATCGTAATACATGTTTTACTCTTGTGAGAACCTGTATTACATATATTACTTTATTACTCTAATAAAAATGAAATGGGGGGGTTATTAATGAAAGGGAGAACCAAAAGTCTATTGAGTTTTTTTACATCCATGATTATTATCTTAAGTTTATCACTTCTTGTAAATGCAGAAGATTCCAAGGCAAATGCATATAAAGTATCAGGTTATGTTTCATCAGATGCTGCAGGTTCCTTAAATTATTCGCCGGTTAAAATTGAAATTGAAGGAACGAGCTTAACATCAACAGCAGATGCAAAAGGTTATTTTGAAATAGCTAATGTTCCTGAAAATGCAGATGGTTATTCAATTAAGTTCAGCAAAAATTCTTGTCTTTTCAGAAAAGTTGAAAAAGTCGCAGTTCTAGCCGACACAGTTATCAGCAAAGAAAATGCTCCTGTGGAGCTTTGGTCGGGAGACCTTTTAAAAAACGGTGTCCAGGATGGGGTAATAAATATTAGCGATGCAATATCCATTGCGACAGTTTTTAATACTAGTTCATCAAGTCCTAAATTCAACAGGGATTATGATCTTAATGGGGACGATGCCATCAATTTTGCAGATGTGCTGATTATTGCAAAACATTTTAATAAGACGTCACAGGATTATCATAGGCATAACATTCCACTGCCCGTAGTTAATTCATTCGAAAATTTAAAGAAAATGATTGCTATTTCAAATTATAATAATCCTATCGATTGGAGCGTAGCTCCTATTCCAGTGCCTCTATCATCGCCTGTTCCTGTTGCCACAAACACGGCAAGTACAGCAACCAAGGCTCCTGACCATTCAACTACAATCAGCCAGGTTGAAGGAGTTGATGAAGCAGATGTGGTTCAAACAGATGGAGAATATATTTATCAGGTAAACGGAGGAAAAATAATCGTTGCAAAAGCTTACCCAGCTGATTCATTGAATATTGTCAAAGTATTGGATTTCTCAACAGATACTGGTTTTACTCCAAGAGAAATGCTTCTGGAAAAAAATAAGCTTATCGTTATTGGGCAATCATACTCAAGCATAAAACTTCCAGCGATTCCTACGCCCGTAAGTTCACAATCATCATACACTCCTACGCCTCCTGCTTCAACGTCTTCATCGGTAACAACTCCTTATTACGCGCCATATTACTCTTCATATTATAATAGCCAAGTTACTAAAGCTTATATTTTTGATGTTACTGACAAAATTAATATCCAGAAATCAAGAGTAATTGAAATTGAAGGTTCGTACCTTTCGTCAAGAAAAATCGGATCAGTTTTATATCTAGTAACCAATAAAAATATTAGCCCACTCATTCAGTATGGCGACACTGAAATGGTAAAACCCGGCTACCGCGACACTAATCTAGGCGATACGTATAAATATGTCGGTTATGATAATATTAGTTATTTCCCAGAGTTTATAAGCGCAAACTACCTTAATATTGCAGGCTTGGATGTAGAAGACTCTCAGAGCAAGCTCAATGTTACAAGTTATCTAGGAGCAGGAAGCAACATGTATGTATCTGCAAATAATATATTTATTGCGCAGACAAACTACTACTCCAGACCTATTTTATTGGCTATACCTTCCGTAGCGAATATCGCAATGCCTTCAATAAACACAGATAATACTTTGATTTATAAGTTCTCAATTGATAAAGGTGTAGCAACCTTTGCTGGAAAAGGAGAAGCTCCCGGCACTGTTTTGAACCAATACTCAATGGACGAAAACAATGGTTATTTCCGTATTGCGACAACAAAAGGTTCAGTTTTTGCCACTGGCGAAAACATATCGAAGAACAATCTATACATTATGGATGAAAGCCTAAATGTTAAAGGCAAGCTTGAAGGAATCGCGCCAGGCGAAAAGATTTATTCTGTTAGGTTCATGGGAGACAGAGGATATATGGTAACTTTCAAGAAAGTAGATCCGCTTTTTGTATTTGATTTAAAGGATCCAAGTAATCCATGCATTCTCGGCGAGTTAAAAATTCCAGGCTACAGCGATTACCTCCATCCCTATGATGAAAATCACATAATAGGCTTTGGCAAGGATTCATTAGATTCCGGCTCGGATCAGTTCGCATGGTATCAAGGAATGAAGGTAGCTCTCTTTGATATAACGGACGTTAACAATCCAGTTGAAAAATTCAAAGTGTTAATCGGAGATAGGGGCACAACTTCCGAACTATTGAGCAATCCTAAGGCTCTTTTGTTCTCAAAAAGTAAAAATATAATGGCATTCCCTGTCACTTTAATGGAAATTCCAAAAGAAATTAAGGAATCGACTAACATTACAGTTTCTACAACTATGCCTCAATACGGAACCCTTACCTATCAAGGAGCATATATATACAACATCGATATAGATAAAGGCTTTACTCTAAAAGGCAGAATAACCCATCTTTCAGATAGTGAATTGGCATCTATGTCCGGCCCAGGCTACTATTATAACACCAACAATTTTATAAACAGAATAATGTATATCAATGATACTCTCTATACCCTTTCACCTATGAAAATAAAAGCTAACAATTTAAGCGACCTTAAAGAAATTAAGACACTGGAAATAGCGAAACCGACGCC
Organism: Bacillota bacterium; assembly: GCA_030705945.1. Taxonomy (GTDB): domain Bacteria; phylum Bacillota; class Clostridia; order Acetivibrionales; family DSM-2933; genus Pseudobacteroides. The sequence goes on along the minus strand of JAUZPS010000076.1, from coordinate 957 downwards.
AACTCCAGAAATAAATTATTAGAATACATTATTAGAATTTTTTAATGTAGTTAAAGATATAATAAAAATAGTTATAGTTATACAAAATAACAAAGCCTTATGCATTTGCTGCGTAAGGCTTTGTTATTTTGCGCCTCTTATTGTCCTATAAAGCTTTTTATATTCATTTTGCTCCGAGAACATTTTATCAGCATCAGCGCGCTAAGTTTTTGGATTTGCGCTTCTTTATTACTTATAATTCCTTGAAAATCTATTCCTTCTTTCAAAGCGCCGCTTATATAGCTGTTTTCCATCTGGAGAAAGGTCGTTTTTTTACCTGTGGAAACATTTATCTTAAAAAGATTGACCTTTTGATATACTCCATAGTAAAATCCCCATAATTTCTGAAATATATAAATCTTATGTTGTACAAAAAAGATATTTCCGAATTGGTTATGAGCTAAGGAATGTGTTAAAATAATTGAATCAGCAGAAAAAATGTCATATTCTGCTAGGCAGCATCAAGAAGACTTGTGTGTAAAAAATTTTATAAATCTATGTCACGTTTTTAAAACATGATTGTTATAATGAGCGTTAGTAAAAAAAAGGGGGGTGGCTTAATAATTGAATTCCATTGAAACTGCAGTTCAGGGAATAAAAGAAGGAAATTATCAATATTTTGAAGTCATAGTAGAACAATTTCAACAACAGCTGTTCCGTTATTGCTATAGGATGTTAGGGAACATCTATGAAGCAGAGGATGCGGTACAAGAATCTTTTATAAAGGCATATGAAAATATTAGAAAATATAATAAATCAATATCTTTTTCAGCATGGCTTTATAAAATTACATATAATCACTGCATAAACATCCTTCGCAGAAAAAAGCTTGTAAAATTTGTACCTTTTATTGAAGAAAAAGAATCTAATAGCCAAGGCCTTGAAGAAAAACTTGAAGAAAGTGAACTCAACAAAATG
>JAUZPS010000759.1 GCA_030705945.1 Bacillota bacterium | reverse complement strand
CAGGTTTTCTTGAAGATTTATTCCTTTCTTGTAATCATATGCGATTAATCTTATCTTTTCATCAGGTATAAGGTTCTTTTCCTTCATATACTGAAAATAAGCTTCATACTTCCTGATTTCATCAATGTTTGCCAAAATCGGAACTATATTATAGTCTGCTCTCTCCAAAGCAGTTTTACTGTATGAATCTAATATTGAATCACTAAGGCACAGAATAGTTATATCAAATCCCCTGTATCCGCATTCTAAGACAGAAGACAAGTCCATAGCAGTATATTTTTCATAATTAGTAATATCGAAGGGATCTGTTAAGACATACAGGTTATTGAAGTCACTGCTTCTAATGCATGCTTTTTCTAAAATATCGCAATTAAAAGCTTTTCTTGACATTGCGTCCATTATCATATTAAACCCAAAGCTTTCATTCCTTGCAGAAACATATTTATCGATCTTTGGAACAAGATTCAGACTTAAATCAACTTTTGATGCTGTAAAGTCAAGATTTATTATCAGCGTCTTAAAATCAGTCAATTTTGTTACTATATAACCCAACTCAGCCGCGAACTCAGAGTTTCCAACTACGCTCAATATCAACTTTTTAAAGCTGACAGGACCATTATAACTTTTTTTCCATCGGTCGTTATTCGCCTCATTATCGTTATTAGCCTCTTTACCAGATTGGACCTTTTTTAAGTCTTTTGCAAGTTCATGTATTGATGAATACCTTTCATTTGGGTCCTGTCTTGTACATTTACTTATAATGCTGTCTATTCCCTCAGATAAACTACCGTTAAATATTCTGACTGGTTTAATTTCGTAGGGTGGATCTTTAGGACTTTTTCCCGTTAAAAGGTGATACAGCGTGACCCCAAGACTATATATATCGGTTCGTTCATTTGTCTGAAATGCGCCATACTGTTCGGGAGCCGCGTAGCCCCTAGTGCCAATGTATACTGTATCGAAATTTGCTTCCTCTTTAAACTCCCGGGCAATTCCAAAATCAATAAGCTTAATGAATCCATCCTTTGAAAGTATTATATTTGATGGCTTCATATCTCTATAAATTATTGGATTTGGTTTTTGCGAGTGCAAATAACTTAAAACATCGCAGATTTGAAGAGCAAAATCGACAACAACATCTTCGGGAAAACAACCAACTCTTGATAATTCAACGTCTAAAGGCGTTCCATCTAGATAATCGACAATTATATAGATGTTCTCGTTATCTTCTAAAATATCAAAAATTCTCGGAAGAGCCTTATGGTTCAACTTTTTCAAAATGTTTGGCTCTATTAGAATATCAATTTTAGAATTTTTATTGACTTCTTTAATAGCCCAGAGTGTACCAAGCTTAACGTTCTCCGCCAGGTACACCGTACTCATGCCGCCTTGACCAAGGGGCCTAATAATACGATATCTACCGTCAAAGAGTTCATCATATTTCATTTTCATCACCGTAATATGGAATTTAAATAATATAAAATAAAAGAAATAATTTGAAGTGATTTAGAAAAATTTTGTATGTTTTAATTATATCAAAAATTTTTACATATTACAATGAAAAAATTATAAAACAAAGTACGCGCTAATTTACAACATTTGTAGTTAAGCTTAAATCCATCTTATAAATAACCAAATGTAAAGTTTTATATTAGGTAGTATCAAAAAATAAACTGGTCAACTGGGAGTTTCAAAAACTTGATATAATGGGTTTTCATCATACAAAACT
>JAUZPS010000758.1 GCA_030705945.1 Bacillota bacterium | reverse complement strand
CACAAGGGTTCAACCCTCATCCCAATATGGTATTTGGATTGCCGCTGTCTGTTGGAGTTACAAGTGAGAGCGAGTACGCTGATTTTGAGCTTTCTTATTATGTGGAGCCCGACGAGTTTACAAAAAGGCTTAATAGTAATCTTCCTGACGGCTTAGCGGTTATTGAAGCAAAAGAGAAAATAACTAAATCAAATATAATGGCGACTATTGCGGCTGCTGACTACGAAATTCTGGTTTCAGCTACAAATAAGTTGGAATATAGTTATATAGAAAATATAATTAAGGATATTATTGAAAAAGATAGCATATTTGTAACAAAAGAGAGTAAAAACAGCAAAAAGGAAGTGGATATTAGACCTATGATACATGTTCTTGACGCAAAGATTATGGGAACGTCAGGAATGGATGATAAAAATCATGCTGTAAGCGACAGAGAGGAGATTTCAAATACCTTTTTGCTAAATTATATAAGAGATCTTTATAAATATGACTCAAGTCAATTAAGTTACGATGTAAAGAATATATTTTGCATTCGCGCAAAATTAAGCGCCGGAAGCAAGTCTAATTTAAAACCGGATTTATTGATTTCAGCTTTTAATTTGTTGTCAGATATGGAGTTTAAACTTGTAAAAGTTCATAGAACAGGGCTATATATAGAAAAAGAAAGTAGGATTTTGGATCCAATTAGTAAAGATGCCTTGTCTTAAACTTAAGGAGGTTGAAATGTGGTTAATGAAATTATTGTAGATATCGGACTTGAAGAGAACAGAGTAGCTGTATTGGAAGATAAAGAACTTGTAGAGATATATGTAGAAAGGCCTAATCAGGAAAGACTTGTTGGCAATATTTACAGAGGGAAGGTAAGCAGTGTGTTGCCTGGCATGCAGGCGGCTTTTATTGATATTGGTTATGAAAAGAATGCTTTTTTGTATGTGGGGGATGCAATTTCACAAAAAGAATTTTCTGAAGAAGATGACGACGTATATCATGAACTCAGAGGGTATAATATTGATGAACTATTGAGGCCTGGTCAGGAAATAACTGTTCAGGTAACTAAGGAGCCGATAGGAACAAAGGGACCGAGAGTAACTACACACATAACCTTACCGGGGAGACAACTGGTTTTACTTCCAAACGCTGATTACATAGGAATTTCCAGAAGAATTGAAAATGATGAAGAACGAAACAGGCTTAAGAAGATGGCGGAAAAAATTAAGCCTAAAGGCATGGGACTTATTGTAAGAACAGCGTATGAAAGTAAAAACACCGATGATTTAACAAATGATTTAAACTTCCTTATGAAACTATGGGAAAAGATCAAACAAAAGGAGAAAAGCGGGCCTACCCCAAGATGTATTCATAAGGATATAAGCCTTATATATCGCGCGGTCAGAGATTTGTTCACATGGAATGTAGACAAGTTTATAATAAACGACAGGCAAGAGTATTCTAAGGTGTTAGAGCTTGTAGAAATGATTTCTCCAGCTTTAAAACTGCGTGTGGAATATTTCAGTAAAAGCATAGATCTGTTCGAATTTTACCAGATTGAACCGAAAATTTCTAAGGCGTTAGCAAGGAAGATTTGGCTAAAATGCGGGGGATATTTGGTTTTAGACCATACAGAAGCTTTAACGGTTATTGATGTAAATACAGGAAAATATGTTGGAGGCAGTAATCTTGAGGATACGGTGCTCAAGACAAATCTTGAAGCTGCAAAGGAAATAGCTAAGCAGTT
>JAUZPS010000757.1 GCA_030705945.1 Bacillota bacterium | reverse complement strand
TGAACCAAATCGGAGCAGTGAAGGTATCTTTATTTATAATAAAATTAGTATAGTAAGCGATACCACAAATACTGAACTTGAAGAAACAAAATCAAAGTTAAAGAAATGTGAAGCTGGCTTTCATGATGCTAGCCAAAATGATGACAAAGATACTGACAATGATGCTTACAACTATAATGATAACGATACTGACAACGATATAGAAGCAGACAGTTGTTATTTGCAAACAGAGATATATACTGAGCTGTGGGAAAATGGCAGGAAATTGGATGTTAGAGTAAACCTACTGCGATATGCTATAAAGAGCCTCGAAAATAACAATCCCGATAAAAAGAGTAATGAAAAGAGTAATGAAGAGAGTAATAAAAAAAGCAATGAGGAGATCAAAGCTAATTTAAGAAGATATGAAATTCAAAAAGGCGTTAAGCGAGAGTTAAAGCGGCAGTTATACAAGGTTTTATCAAATTTCACAGGCAAAAATATGCCTTGGGGAATGTTAACCGGTATAAGGCCTGCAAAAATTGTTCATGAAATGATTGGAAAAAGTTTGCCAAAAACAGCAATTATTGATAGATTGAACAATTACTATATGGTTAATGACAAGAAGGCTGAAATCCTTTATAACGTTTCTGAAAAAGAAGGCAGAATACTTTCTAAAACCCGCGAAAATATGGTCAGTGTCTATATCGGAATACCATTTTGCATATCAAAATGTTCTTATTGCTCCTTTACCTCAAATCCAATTGATAACTCTAGCGGTATTGTAACTAAATATACAGACGCGCTTATTGATGAACTCGTAAAAACATCACAGCTAATAGCCGATAAGGGGTGGGCAGTTCAAAGCGTGTATATTGGCGGCGGCACTCCAACTTCAATTGATGAACAAAACCTTAAAAGAGTATTGGATGCGGTTGAAAGTTATATAAATATGGATAGTATTGAAGAATATACTCTTGAAGCAGGCCGTCCGGACTCCATTAATGATGAGAAACTGAGTGTTATAAAAAACAGCAGGGTTACAAGAATTAGCATTAATCCACAGTCCATGAATGATGATGTGCTCAATAATATTGGCAGGAAGCACACCTCCCAGGACATTGTAAGAGCGTTTAGAAGAGCGAGGGAATTAGGATTTACTAATATAAATATGGATATTATAGCAGGTCTTCCGGGTGAAACTCCTGAAATGTTTGAGGACAGCCTTAAAAGAATTATTGAGCTTGCTCCGGAGAGTTTGACTGTTCACACTCTTTCAGTGAAAAGAGGGTCAAAGTTAATTGAACAAGCAAAAGATAATGATTATGCTAAAGCGCGTCAAATTGAGCATATGGTGGAAGCAGCGCAAGAATACGCGGCATCAATAGGCATGAAGCCTTACTATCTTTATAGACAGAAAAACATTCTTGGCAACCTTGAAAATGTTGGGTATTGTATGGACGGATTTGAAAGCGTTTATAATATCCAGATAATGGAGGAAAAACAGTCCATTATTGCATTAGGAGCCGGCGCCATAACAAAAATCGTCTATCCTGTAGAAAACAGAATAGAAAGAGCGTTTAATGTAAAAAATGTTGATGAATATATCAAAAGAGTAGATGAAATGGTACAAAGGAAAGAATTGCTTATCATAGAGCAGTGATATAATATATATAAAAAGCGCTATTAATCTTACATTTGACGGAGCAAAATAGCGAACGCTTTAACGTTATTTTGTGATAGGCAAATGTAAAAGATTAATTGCTTTTTATATA
>JAUZPS010000756.1 GCA_030705945.1 Bacillota bacterium | reverse complement strand
GCTGACTACATCCAGTGAGGAAAGGTATACTTCTAACAACACCACCTCATTTATGCTCACAAAAAGACTGCCTTCAATTCCGTTAGAGGTAATGGTCCTGAATCAGGCAAATTCAAAAGATAAGATAGCTGTAGAGCTTGCGGTAGGTAATGTATATACATCAAAAATTACAGGAAATGTTATCGCCGAGCTTTGTGAAAAAACAAGTGATAAAATTATTGAGACCAAGCAGCAGATATCTTCGGTAGACATTAATCAATTTAACTATGTCACCTTCCAATTCAGCAAAAATGCTCCATATACTGGTAATTACTACCTCAGGCTTAATATTGCAAAGCCAGAGGGGAGTACTCTACCTGAAAGCATCACGAAACTCTGTAATCAATTGGTTTTTGATTTGCCTGTTTACCAGGACGGCGGCAGTAATGATCAAAACGGTGGAAACAATGCAAATAATCCCGGAGGAGCTATTATAGTTCCCGGCTCCAATTCACAGAACACGCAGCAGCAAAGCAGCAACGCTAAGATTAGTTCGCTGAAAATTGATAAGGGGACTTTAAGTCCTGCTTTTGATAAAAATACTGCTTTATATGACCTTACTATTGATAATGAGGTTAAAGAAATCAGGTTAAGCTTAAGTACTGATGATTCAAAGGCTTCATTGATTGTGGATGGAGTAAGTAAAGCAAACAGTGTTGTTAATTATCCGGTAAGCGTACCTGTAGAAAAAACAAGACTTGAAATTAAGGTTAAGGCTGAAAATGGCGATATAAAGACTTATATAATAAACATCAAGCGTAAAATTGTAATAGATGATGGTAAAAAGCCATCCAGTGATTTAGATCAATTTTCAGATGTAAATGATCATTGGGCAAAAGACTATATTATGAGTCTGGCAAAGCTTGGTATCATGTCAGGATATCCCGATAAAACATTTAAGCCCAATAATAAGATCACCAGGGCTGAAGCGGCTGTTGTTCTTATAAAGATATTCAACCAGCTTCCGGCTAAAGATGCAAAATTAAGCTTTTCGGATGAGGCAAAGATTCCATCATGGTCTTACGGATATATAAAGACCGCTGTAGACAAGGGCTGGATAAAGGGTTATGGAGATAAGACCTTTAAAGCAAACAACCTTATCACTAGGCAGGAGTTTGCGGCTATGTTTTTAAGGGCTATAGGATATAAAGACTTGAAGCCGGCTAAAACGAACTTTGCAGATGACGCAAAGATCGGGTCATGGGCGAAAGGGTATATCGCAAAGGCTGCTGAGCTTGGATTAATAGGTGGATATCAGGATAAAACCTTCAAACCTGAGGGGAATATTTCCAGAGCTGAGGTTTGTGTAATAGCTAAAAAGTATCTTGACAAAAAATAGAATATTAGTGTTTATGAATAAGGTAGTATTATAAAGAAAACCTAGTAACTGGTCGTTTCAAAAACTTGATATAATGGACTTTCGTCGTATAAGCTTGTATAAGGGACTTTTTTGAAACGCCCTAAAAAGCTCTGGAATATTATTGTTCTGGGGCTTTTTTAATAAGCGAACTGATACAAAACTTTATAGTTGTTGTTGTTGTCTATAGACCTTAAAAATAGTGGAGATAAGAAAGAATGAATAAAATAGATAAAAAATCAAAGTGACTATAACAAATGTTTGGTTAAAATAGTATAAATAGCTTGACTAATTTATGTATGTCGATTTTTAAATAATTACTGTAAATTTAAATTATAGATAAAAAGCAATTAATCTTTTACATTTG
>JAUZPS010000755.1 GCA_030705945.1 Bacillota bacterium | reverse complement strand
TTGTGGAATCAAGAAGAATATTTTTTTCATCGGCTTTACGCAATTGAAGCCGTCGGAAAATATTTTCGATGACAACAATTGAGTCGTCCACTATACGTCCCGTGGCAACCGCCATACCGCTTAGGGACATCATGTTGAGGGATACTCCAAGCATAGGCATAAGTATCAGCGCAATCAATATGGAAAGTGGAATGGATATAAACGCGATAATAGTCGCCCTTATATTTCTAAGGAACAATGCGATTATAAGTATAGCGAACAAAGCTCCGAGCAGTCCTTCCCTTACCATTCCGTTAATGGATGACGTAATGTACCTTGCTGAATCATCTATTTTTATCATATCAATATCAGGATTTGCCAATGTGATTTCCTTAATTTTTTCTCTTACGCTTTTTTCTATTTCAACTGCATTGTCAGTTTCATTTTTATAGATTGTGAGAATTACTGTAGGCTTTAAGTTGGCTCTTGTGTATACGCCTTCATCAAGAGTGTCGTATTTTATTTCTGCAATATCGCCTAAGAATACAGTCTTAATCTGGTACGAATTTGAACTGTTTAATGATAATCCATCCGAAGCATTATTATTTGGCGCAGGAGCTATGGGGATCTTCCTGCCGCCTGAAGCTTGTTTCGGCATTGCATTCTGAGCCTTAGAAGCAGCCATTGCGTTTTTCATTATTGTGTTTAACGTTGCTTGATTCTGCGCGATTGTTTTTGTCGCTTGTTCAATAATCATTTTAGCTTTTATAATATCTTCAGGTTTTGACGCTGGATTGCCAAGAACCTTTTCCCTTTGATTAAGTATCATAGCCTGGCTGCTTTGTATAGCATATAGGCAGCCAATAGCTTGGGTATTGCCAGCTATTGCTTTACCAAAACCCTCTTGCATTCCTGAAATTGCGTTTGTCATACCTTCCTGCATAGCAGATATAGCGCTGGACATACCATCTTTCATTCCTGAAGCGGTTTTGCCTATCATTTCGCCAAGAAGCTTTGTGGAGTTTGGCTGAATAATTATAGGTATTGATTTCAGGTCATTTAAAGAAGATACTTTTCGGGTTATCTTCAATGGAATTGTCTGGCCTGTTATATCCACGGTACCGACTGGAAATGAAATATCATTAGCTGCAAGAGTCTGTTGAATATCCTGTAAGCTTATTCCGTTTTCCTTGAGTTTAGCGTCATCTACTCTTATAAATACATTCTTTTCTTTTATTCCGCTTACATTAACCCGACCAACACCTTTGATACCTGAAAGTTCAGGCTGGACTTTGTCTTTTATGATTTTGGAAAGCTCATTTTCATCTTTCTGAGATGTTACTGTGTAGCTTACAACAGGAATACTTCCGTAGCTGAATTTTGTTACATTTGGTTTTTGAGCTTTATCGGGAAGTTTAACCTTGTTGATTGCATCCTGCACTTCTTGCTCAGCTTTTTCCATATCCTTTGAATAACTGAAATTAACCATAACTAAAGAATAGTTTTCATTGGAGGTCGTATTAATCTGTTTGATCCCCTGAATGCCTGAGACAGCTTTTCCAATCGGACGTGAAATTGCCTCGGCGACATCATCAGGAGCAGCTCCCGGATATACAGTAACTACCGATACAAAGGGAATGCTTATGTTAGGCATTAACTCCTGTTGAATTGTAGTAGTGGAGTAAATACCGTATCCTATCAGGAATACTACAATTAAGAAAATTATTAACGCGTTCTTTAGTGAAAATTTGGTAAAAATGCTCATTATTTTCCTCCTTTTATGCTT
>JAUZPS010000754.1 GCA_030705945.1 Bacillota bacterium | reverse complement strand
GAGCAACAGGCTTATTATTTTCCACGATAACTGTAGGCTTAACAAATTCATCAAATTCCTTTTTATCATAGGAAGTCTGAACAGCTTCCGCGGCGCTTGATGCAGTGAGTCCTTTACCTGATGTCATAGCGTCATACGCAAGCTGCACCCTGTCCCATCTATTATCTCTGTCCATTGCGTAATAACGTCCCATGACAGATGCTATTCTTCCTGCGCCAATCTCTTTTAACTTTGCTTCAAGTTCATCTACAAATACTTTAGAGCTATCAGGCGGAACATCTCTTCCGTCAAAGAAACAGTGAATATAAACATCCTTAAGACCTTGTCTCTTAGCCAGTTCTACTAAAGCGTATAGATGGGTATTATGGCTGTGAACCCCGCCATCTGACAGCAATCCGAAGAGATGGAGCTTAGTATTGTTCTTTTTACAATTCTCTATAGCGTCAAGAAACTCTTTTTTCTCATAAAAGTCTCCGTCCTGTATTGATTTTGTAATTCTGGTGAGCTCCTGATAAACAATTCTACCTGCTCCTATATTTGTATGTCCTACTTCAGAGTTGCCCATCTGACCTGTAGGCAAACCAACGTCCATACCACTGCACTTTATAGTAGTGTTGGGATAATCCGAGAAATACTTATCTATATTAGGCTTATGCGCTGCCTTAATAGCATTTCCGTCTTCCCTGGGGTTAACACCGAAACCGTCGAGGATGATTAACGCAACTAATTTATCCTTCATTTCTGCACACTCCGTTTCTATTTGACAAACATAAAATTTTGTCTCCAATTTTACAAATATAATAAAAACAACCTCTACACTATATAAATACCAAACTGTACAGTTTTAAATCAGCTCGCTTTGAAAAAACCTTTTTCGGCTGTTCATCTCGCTGTTTAATACTAATATTACATCTGGTTATCTATATAATGAGGTTGTTTTATTTGTTTAAATTAACCGTTGTACTTAACAATCTTTCCAAAATCATCAAGTTTTAAACTAGCTCCGCCAACAAGGCCGCCATCAATATTCTTCATATTGAAAAGGTCATGAGCGCTTGCCGCTGTAACACTTCCGCCATAGAGAACTCTTGTAGCTTCAGATACATCGCTTCCATACAGTTCTTTTACGCATTCTCTGATGATTGAGCAAACTTCTTCAGCTTGTTCATTAGTTGCTGTTTTACCTGTTCCAATTGCCCAGATTGGTTCATAAGCGATTACTGTCTTCTTAACCTGATCTGCTGAAAGCCCTAAAAGAGCTATTTTAACCTGGAATCTAACCAAGTCAGCTGTAACTCCCTGTTCTCTCTGAGCCAATGATTCACCGCAGCATATAATTGGAGTCAAACCGTATTTAAATGCGGAATGAACTTTTTTGTTCACTGTTTCATCAGTTTCCGCAAAGTATTGTCTTCTTTCAGAGTGACCTATTATAACGTACTCAATTCCCATTTCTGCAAGCATTTGACCTGAAACTTCGCCTGTAAATGCTCCTTTTTCTTCCCAGTGCATGTTCTGAGCAGCAACTTTTATATTTGATCCTGCTGCCGCTTTTTTAACATCTGATAACGCAACAAATGGAACACCAACAACAACTTCTGAGTATGCTCCCTCAACTTTTGCTTTTAAAGCCCCAACAAATTCTGCTGCTTCCTTTGGAGTTTTGTTCATTTTCCAGTTACCAGCAGCCATTATAACTCTTGCCATTTTTCATCTCTCCTTATTTATCCAATAATACATCTATTCCAGGCAATACTTTTCCTTC
>JAUZPS010000753.1 GCA_030705945.1 Bacillota bacterium | reverse complement strand
CTTTAACGTTATTTTGTGATAGGCAAATGTAAAAGATTAATTGCTTTTTATATAGTATCAGAGAAACTTAGCAACTGGTCGTTTCAAAAACTTGATATAATGGGTTTTCGTCATATAAACTTGAACAAGGAATTTTTAAAAACGCCCTTAATACGTCTGCTCGGTATTTATATGTAAAAGTAAAGTTATGATGAACAAGCGCCGATATTATTTTAAATATATATAAGTTGCGAAAAAGATTATACATTAAAAATACAGTTAAAGTAATATCAAACTCAAAAAGGAGGATGAATTTATGGTTTTTGAATGGAAGGATAATTATAGTGTAAGCATTGAGGAGATTGACTTGCAGCATAAAAAATTATTTGAGATAGGACAAAAGGTATATGATGCGATAGCAGATATGGGCAACTCTGACAGATATGATGATATTGTGGCAATCACTGATGAACTTAATGAATATGTTGAATATCATTTTGATTATGAAGAAAAGCTTATGGAAAAGATAGGGTACGATAAATTGGAAATTCACAAAATAGAGCATCGCTTTTTTGTGAAAAAGCTTCACAAAATAAAAGATGGCGATATAGAATCATTCCAGAAAGGCACATTGCTAAAATTGATTGATTTTGTAGCAAGTTGGATTGTAAATCATATTTTAATCGAAGATATGGCATATAAAAAATGTTTCGATAAAATTGAAATAAAATAGTCAATATTTAGTTGAAAATCTGTTTTAGAATTGGAGTGGCGTTATTTGAAAAAAATATTAATTGTGGACGATGACAGCACTCTGCGTTTTCTTATCAGCGAAACATTGAAATTAGATGATGAAAACAATGTTTTTGAGGCAGCTGACGGATTGGAAGCAATAAGAGTGTATGATGACATTTGTCCAGACTTGGTTTTATTAGATGCGATGATGCCTGTAATGTCAGGTTTTGAAGTTGCTGAGCAAATTAAGGTCAAGAAACCCAAGCCGGTTATTATCCTTTTAACTGCCCAAGCTCAGGCTAATATTAACTTTGAGATATCTCAATATGGTATAGACCATTTTTTATCCAAGCCATTTAGTCCAATTAATTTGCTGCAGTTCATTGAGAAAATTTTCATATAAGGGCGTTTCAAAAAATTCCTTGTTCAAGTTTCGTATGATGAAAACCCATTATATCAAGTTTTTGAAACTCCCAGTTGACAAGTTTATTTTTTGATACTACCTAAAACGAAAATAAATGTAAAATTCTTTTAAAGGAGTCTAACTTAATGGAAGGACCTGTTTATGACATTACCATCATTTTAGTTGATGATGATGAAGGTCATTTAGAGTTAATAAAGGAATATTTGCTCGACGAAGGTTATATAGGCGGTATAAAAGAATTTTCAAGCGGAATTGAGGCTCTTAGATGGCTAAATGAGAAAAAGAAGCTTAATGGAGCGCTAAAAAATTGCATAATTATAACAGACATACGAATGCCTGTGATGGATGGGATCGAAATGATCAGTAAAATCAAAAGTGATGAGGAGCTCAAAGGGATTCCTATTTTGGTTTTTACAACTTCCGATGAAAAAAGAGATGTTGATAAATGTTATAATGCAGGCTGCAATTGTTTTTTAAGCAAGCCTACAATCCCTGGAATGTTTCCTGAAACTATAAAAAATCTGATAAGCATTATGAAAAACTTATTAAGCGCGTAAATTAAAAAATGAATTAGGTAATATAAAAAAATAAACTGGTCAACTGGGCGTTTCAAAAACTTGATATAATGGGTTTT
>JAUZPS010000752.1 GCA_030705945.1 Bacillota bacterium | reverse complement strand
TTTACAAAGATGAATCGTTGCTTTATATTTTAAAAAATGATAATACCCTTTGGATTACCAATCTCAAGGCTGATAATTCAACTTTAAGTATGGAAGAAAGTAAAATCAAAAAATATAATAACCCTGTTAAAATACTTGATGGAGTAAAAGAAGTTGAAATTCGCAGCTTCAATACGTTTACAATTATGGAGAATGGTGATTTGTTAGGGTGGTATAATAGTTTTGATGGTCAACTGCAGGATAATGTTTCAAATTACAAGTTTGATATTAAAACAATAATGGAAGGTATAGATAGCTTTGATAAGAAAACCATGACACTTGACATAATTAAGAAGGACAGATCCCACTGGAGTTTGATTGCAGGCGATCTACAACGTGATTCCGCTAAAGACAGTCTTGTATCCGAAATATTAAAAAACGCAAGTGAAGATTTTTCTGATATAGACAATATAAAAGCTTATGATGAAAACTATTTTTTGACAGCAGACGGAGAGTATTGGATAAGGGGATTCGGATCTAATTCTATATATGATAATTCACTAAAAAGTATCCCTTTTGTCAAGGTAGCTGATAATGTTCTTTATGCAGAAGACATCAGCAAAGAAGGCCTTTATATTTGTAAGGATAATAGTTTGTGGATATACGGTATTATGAACCAATACAATGGTTCATATTCATACGATTTTGATCATATAAAGCCTGTTAAGATCATGGAAAATGTTAAGGAAGCTCATATGCAAGATAATACTTTTGCTGCATTATTGAATGACAGCAGCTTATATGTATGGGGTTCAAATTTAAATGGTATTGTAACCGGCCATAGTGAAGGGTATGTTTCTAAACCTCAATACATTTTTGGTGATATATCAAATTTCTATTTTGGGGCAAAGGATTTTTTTGCATTAAAGAATAATGGTACCTTGATGAATTGGGGAAATACGGCGTTTAATATTTCCTCACATGATAGATATACTAAAAATCCAATTTCATTAGTTGAATATCAGGATGACAAAATAAATCATTACAAGTACGAATCTGTGGGTATTGATGAAGATATTGATATCCTCGTTGAAATAAAAGATATTGATTACTCGGATAGTGTTAAGTTTGTTGTTGATGGCGGAAAAGAAATTATCCTAGAAAAAAGTTCTGGAGATTACTTTACTGGAATAATTCCTGGTTTACCTAAGGAAGGTATGTTAAACTACCAAATCAAAGCATCAAATAAAGATGGCATAACGATTTCCTCCCCCATTTATAGTACCCAAGTAATTTCAAATGATGCTTGTATGATTGACTCTGAAAATGCAGAAGTAATATCTAAAGATATGAAAATCTTTGTAAATGGAGAAGAAATTTTATCCGATATTCTGCCGGTAATAAAATCTGGCAGAACACTCCTACAGTTACGCTCATTAGCTGAGGCCTTAGGCGCAAAAGTTTCTTGGAATGAGTATTCAAAAGAGATATGGATTACAAAGGGAAATATAACTGCAGTCCTAAAGCTTGGTAGTCGCGAAATAATATGTAATGGTAAAAAAGTCAAAATTGACGTTCCTGCTGTTACAATAAATAACAGAACAATGCTTCCGGCAAGAGTTATTTGCGATTTGCTGGGCGCAACTATCTCTTGGGATCAGCAAACCAATAGGGTCGAGATTTTTTCTTAAATATGTCTTCCCAGCTAATATAGAAGATGTATGATGATATATCACTTTCAAGATTATCAAGTTTGCCATATTTTCCCATAATGTGTTTTAATATTTCTTCCATGTGATTTAATAAAGG
>JAUZPS010000751.1 GCA_030705945.1 Bacillota bacterium | reverse complement strand
TACGAAAAAGATTTTACATTAAAATGCAGTTAATGCGTCTGCATTTTTCTATCAAAGATGAACTTTTCGTAACTTATGAAGCAAGGTATATATTTTGCAATATAAAAAATAGATGTAAAATGTTTATTGCAAAATATATAGATAACCAAATGTAAAGTTTTATATCAGTTCGCTTTGGTTGGTCATTCCGCTACGCTTCATTGCTCGTCCAAGCGACCCGAAAAAGCCATTTTTAGGCTGTTCGGCTCACTTTATAAAACTAATTTTACATTGATTATCTATATATTCGTCAAGCTGACGCATATAAACTCATAATTCATAGCTTACTTGATACTTGAGTATTTTATCTGAGCAGGATTCCATACATAATTGCTAAAATTAACATTTTTTATGTTGAATATTTCCACTATTATTGATATTATTTTTATATAAAAATAATAAAAATAAGGACATTAATCTTTACATTAAGTGTTCTTAATTTTATAAAATTTTTTAAGGAGGATTTATTATGAAAAGGTTTTTTGTTTTATTCCTGATGTTAGCATTTTTTGCCTCATCTATGTTCAGCGTCACAGCTTCGGCAGCAACAGCTACCCCAGTTAAACCCAGTCCCAGCAAGTTGATTACAATAACAGGGGACATCACAAAATTAAATCCGGGAATGCCTTACAACAAAGCTATGCCTGCTATAATTACAAAAGACGCAAAATACATCCTTTCTGGTAATATCCAAAATATCGAGAAATATGTAGGATATTCCGCTACTATGTCAGGTTACATTCAAGTAGGCCCTCAGGGAATACAGTTTTTTAATGTGCTTTCCTATAAAATTTTAAAGAAATCAACACCTACTCCTACAATAGTCACTAAACCTACTCCTACTAAAGTTGACAAGCCTACGTCAACACTTCCAACTCCAGTAAAGCAGAGTCCGACACCTACTCCCACTGCACCTGTAAAGAATGATCCAACTCCGACATCTGTTGCAGTTCCTGTTAGTCCTTCAGTTACAATATTGAAAGGGTATCTTGATATTCTAGACCCTCTTAAAGCAAGATTTATATTGAAGACCGAAAAGGGCGCCTATGAGCTTATCGGAAATGTAAAAGGCTTGGAAAATGAAGCTGGTAAGCAATTGGAAGTAGGAGGAAATTATGTATATACACTTGTTGCTACTGAATTCCCACTTTTTAGTGTTCAATGGTTTAAGGAAGTTGAGCAACCAACACCAACTGTAAGTCCTGCTGTGACGACAATAACTGAAAAGGATAACGGCGGTTATGTTTATGTAAAATTAGGCTCCGAAGTCAAATTGGTTTTATCCAGTAATCCAACTACTGGATACAGCTGGCAATACGACCAAAAACCAGATCCAAACATTCTTCTTCAAACTAACTATGAATATTTGCCAAGCCCTATGTCCAGCAGTCTCATCGTTGGAGCAGGAGGAAGTGAAGTCTGGACTTTTAAAACTGTAAATATTGGAACTACTGTAATGTATTTATCTTATTTAAGACCTTGGGAGTCAGTTACTCCGGCGCAGAACTTCAAGGTTAAAGTCATAGTTGAACCTGTAGCTACAGCTACCCCTGTTCCTACAGTAACTCCAGTACCAACACCAACTGCATTAACAGAATTAAAAGGTATTCTTGTTGTATCAAAAGTTGCGCCAGATCCAACTGTAAAAATGGCTTCCCCATACACATTTACTTTAAAATCTGATGATGGTCCTTATACGCTCCATGGAAATGTTGCAGGTTTGGAAGGTTATGACGGTCAGACAATTCTGG
>JAUZPS010000750.1 GCA_030705945.1 Bacillota bacterium | reverse complement strand
TTTCTATCAAAGACGAACTTTTCGTAACTTATGAAACAAGGTAAATATTTTGCAATATAAAAAATAGATGTAAAATGTTTATTGCAAAATATATAATTAAATAAGTTGCGAAAAAGATTTTACATTAAAAATGCAGTTAATACATCTGCATTTTACTATCAAAGCTGAACTTTTCGCAACTTATGAATCAAGGTATATATTTTGCAACAAGCGCGCTCTAAAGATTAATTGCTTATACACCTCAACTGACAAAAATATAATTTTTCATAAAACCAGTAAAGCCGCTTTTTAATTGATATATTAATCTACTAAGTATTTTTCATATTAAAAACACAACTTACCAAACGCCAAATTATGGGTTCAAGATCAATAAAAGCAATTGTTAAGAATTGGTATAAAGTGTTTTTAGTCCTGTTGACATGGAGATTTAATTTATCTTCTTGCTAAACCTCTTTTATCCTCATTTACTTTTTATGAAATTTTCATTTTACACTTGGAATAAGGGCGTTTCAAAAAATTCCTTGTTCAAGTTTTGTATGATGAAAACCCATTATATCAAGTTTTTGAAACGACCAGTTGCTAAGTTTTTTTGATACTACCTAAATATATCTGATTACACTTAGGATAAATACATTTAAAAATTATTATATTTTTTTAAACAACCACATAAAAAACTGATTAAGTTTCGTATAAATATTATAAGAAGGGAGTATGATTTTTCTTGTCGATCTCAAAGTTATTCAATTTAAATAATAAAGTTGAAAAAACTATGGATTCTTCGGAAAACTCCTTACTTAGTTTACTTATTAATATAAAAGAAGGAGACGTTGTCTTAAGAGAAAATTTTATAATTGATCATAAACCCTTTATTTTAAAAGCAGTATCCGGTGTTGTTGGCAAATTTATCAGCGAAGACAATCATGATGAGTTTAGCATAGGCATGGAAGCCTTTAATGAATCGATTGACAAATATGACTTGGACAAGAAATCGAGTTTTTTTAAGTTCTCTGAGCAGGTAATACAGAGACGTATTATTGATTATTTAAGAAAAAATAAAAAAAGCGGCATGATTTATCCCTTCTCAAGCATTAATGAATATGAGGCGTTTGAAGAGAGGTATCTCACTTCGGATTCCCATTATAGATACGAAAATATAGAGGTTAATGAAGAAATTAATGCTTTAAAGGTTGAATTAGGCAAATATGGCATCACAATAGCTGACCTTGCAATTTGTTCCCCAAAGCACGACGACTCCCGAAGGCTTTGTATTAAAATTGCAAGAATTCTTGCTAATGATAGTGAGCTTTTTGATAAATTGAAGAAGAACAAAAGCATCCCAAGAAATGAGCTGTTAAAAAAAGCAAATGTTCACAGAAGAACTATTGAAAATAACCGAAAGTACATAATTGCAGTATCTTTAATATTAAACAGCAATCTCGAAATATCCAAAAGGCTTTTCAAATATGCCGAGGAAGAGATTAGTTAATGTTTAGGATATGATTTCAGGGCAAACCATAAGATACGGGCCCTTTAAAAGTTACACCTTATAAAAAGCCTATACCTACATTTTATCCCTTTTGTTGGCTGTGGCAGCAGTATAATAATTGCTGCCATCGCCTTTTTCTAATTATTTAAGCCTTTCAGCTATTCCAGTTATGTGTTTATGATATAGACGCAAATCCCAGCGCAGAATTACAAATCGATAAGGACCATAAATTTCTTATTTTTATTTCTTTCACCACAAAATTGATATATAATTATTTTCAATGAATAAAGGATAGAATACTTATGTATTATACAT
>JAUZPS010000075.1 GCA_030705945.1 Bacillota bacterium | reverse complement strand
TTATAATGCAAATGCAGACGATTCAACTGCATTTACTAATGTAAGATCTTTTTCGCAACATATCTATTACAAATATACAAGTTTTCTTTTTGTACTGCTTATCATTGAAAAGAGAAGCGCATAACCGCTTCTCTTTTTAGGTTGTTTCAAAAAATTCTTTGTTCAAGTTTATATGACGAAAACCCATTATATCAAGATTTTGAAACGACCAGTTGCTAAGTTTTTTTGATACTACCTTATTGATTCATAGGTTTTAACTGACACGTATTATATTTCGGCTTCAATCATGCTATAATATTTTTACATCTAAAGGGTTTACCAGTAAGAAGCCAAATGTAAATATTGTGAGGATAGATAACATGATGAAAGAACTTAAATTGCCTGATGAAGTAAAATATATTTTAAATAAATTGAACAGTAACGGATATGAAGCTTTTGTCGTCGGAGGCTGCGTAAGAGACAGCTTATTAGGTTCAAAACCAAAAGACTGGGACATAACAACTAACGCCCTTCCCCTTGAAACAAAAGCTCTTTTCAAAAAGACGATCGATACAGGTTTAAAACACGGCACTGTCACAGTTGTAATGAATAATGAGAACTTTGAAATTACAACTTATAGGATTGATGGAGAATATACCGACAACAGAAGGCCTGATAAAGTAGAATTCACCAGCTCAATAAAAGAAGACCTTGGCAGAAGAGATTTTACTGTCAATGCTCTTGCATATCACCCAACCGAGGGATTGATTGATTTTTGGGGAGGTAAGGAAGATCTTGAAGGAAAAATTATTCGCGCAGTAAGAAACCCTGATGAAAGGTTTAAGGAAGACGCCCTCAGGATGCTTAGGGCTATCCGCTTTTGCGCTCAGTTAAACTTCCATATTGAGCCTTGTACTTTTAAAGCGATTATAAATAATTGCAAGCTCATTAAAAATATAAGCTTAGAGAGAATAAGGGACGAAATTACAAAAACATTAATCTCGCCAAACCCTTCTAAACTAATGCTTTTAAATGACTCAAAGCTTATTGGTATTATTTTACCTGAATTTTATAATTGTATCGGTGTAGAACAAAACAACCCATATCATGTTTTTAATGTTGCAGAACATATAATATCTTCTGTTAAACATATTGAAAGCGACAAAATCCTTCGTTGGACTATGCTTCTTCACGATATTGGAAAACCTGAGTCAAAGACCACCGATTCAGCTGGGGTGGATCATTTTTACGGACACCCTAAAATTAGCGTTGAACTTTCCTCAGAAATATTAAAGAGGCTTAAATTTGACAATAAGTCAATCGATACGATTTTGACATTGATAGAATATCATGATATTCTACTTGTTCCAAACAATAAATCTGTAAAAAAAGCGCTCAACAAAATGTCTGATGAAGTTTTTCTGATGTTGCTAAAAGTAAAGGAAGCTGATGCAAAAGCTCAAAATAAAGTATTTCTTGAAGAAAGATTAAATATTATAGAAAAGATCAGGGAAACCTTCTTTATTATTCACCAAACGCATCAATGCGCGCGTTTGAAAGACCTCGCTATAAACGGTAACGATATAATCAACCTTGGAATTAAACAAGGTAAGGCTGTGGGATTAATTTTAAACAATCTTTTAGAAAGGGTTATTGAAAACCCGGATATCAACACAACCAAAGCTTTAACCGAAATTGTAAAGTCTGAATTTTTAGATTAACACACCCTTTTACATTAATTGTTTTTTTTAGAATTAGCTTATAAAGGATTGTAAAGCGCTCTTATTAGGTATATAATTTTAATGTTAGCCTAGTTTGCAAAAAATATTGTCAAATTTTGTTATAATTTACTATATATTTTGCAATAAAGATTTTACATCCATTTTTAATGTAAAATCTTTTTCGTAACTTATATAATAAATTCTAATAGGTACATATTGCGAATTAGTTTAACAACTTATAACAATATAACAGGAGGCAAACTCAAATGAAAAAAGCTTTACTTTTAGTATCTCTGCTTGTAGTTTTAACAGGTGTCACTACCTCTTGCAGCTCAGGTAACAATGGTTCTGTCCAAGATACGCCAACGATTGCTGCTCCAACCGCAACTCCAATTGATCCATTAAGCATTAAAAAACCTCAAAGTGATTATTCGATTGTTGTAAACAGAAGTAATGTACTTGGTACTTTCAATAAAAATAATACATGGACTAACGCGGCAGATTCTCAAAAGATTATTAAAGGAGATGAAGTTTTTACATTTTACTCCTTTGACTCAGTACTTGGAACTGGAATCAAGCCTAAATATAAAGCCGACAAGACCCTCGATATTACTCAGGACTTTCCATATTCCAATAAAGATGAACTTAGCGCAAGAGTATTTATTTACCAGCTTGGTATAAGCGGTCCATGGAACGCTTTACCCAGAAAACCTGAAGCTGCTACAGGCAATCTCATTAACTATGGTAAAATGGTAAAGGAAGTTCTTGATAAAAACGCTCTGCCTGACAGCAATATTTCAATAAAAAAATCCGCGGTTATCGACTTAGACGGCGATGGAACAAAAGAACAGATAGTTTCCGCATATGATTATAATACAGCAAACTGGTTCTCCTCCGGCGGTAAAGACGGTAAGGGAACCTACTCAATGGTTGTATTGAATAAAACAGTTGACGGTAAAGAACAGAATATTGTGGTCCGTGATCAATATACAAAAAATAAGCCGGCTAAAGAATACATCTATTTCGCGCCGTTATTCCTTGATGTAGATAATGACGGCAATATGGAAATAGTTGTGGAAGGCAAATCACTTACCTCCTCAACAATCGAGTTCTACAGAGTTGAAGGTTCAAAGGTAAGAAATATTTACTCTACAGAAATTCCTAATAATGACACAAAAAAATAACTTAAAATTAACAAATATATCTAAATATCAAAAAAATATTTATGTAAAGAGTTATGGGGACAAGCTAAATGCTGCGTCCCCTTTTCGATTTCTATTGAAAATACTCTAAACAAATTTTTATTAAGGGAGTTTCAATAACTTGATATAATGGGTTTTCATCATACAAAACTTGAACAAGGAATTTTTTGAAACACCCTTAATTATTTCAATATAATCAATAATTTATTGTCTCTGTCTATATATAGTGGTAAAATCTAAACATGTTTTGTTAATAGCTGAAAAATAGATAGAAACTTAACCAATGAATATGTCGATATTATTAAAAATTACTTTGTTTGAATAATATTGGATATATATATTTGATAAAAAGAAAGGATTTTGTTATGAAAAAATTAATTTTACTTGTATTAGCCTTAGTTTTAGTCTTTAGCTCCGTAATTCCAACCTCTTGGGCGCAGCAGAAAATAACGGTGGTTTTAGATGGAACCGCATTAAACTTCGACGCTCAACCCTTTATAGACAACGGAAGAACGATGGTCCCTTTCAGGGCGATATTTGAAGCCCTTGGAGCTTCCGTTAACTGGGATGAAGCCTCCCAAACAGTTACAGGTACAAAAGGCGACACGAATATCATATTAACAATTGACAGCAATACTGCAACCATCAACGGCGAAATCGTTGCGCTGGACTCAAGACCACAGATTCGAGACAGCAGAACCTTTGTTCCAACAAGATTTGTAGCAGAAAACTTTGGAGTGCGTGTTTACTGGAATAATTCTTCCAGCACTGTCGTTTTATTGAGCGATAAAATTGATCCTTCTGAAGACAGCAAATACATAGCGGCAACTGATCTTAAAGATCCGGAAGAAGCATCAAATTCAATTAATACTGCCACTAAAGGTTCCATAACTTTCTGGCACTTTAATAAAGATGAAGGACCAAATATGGTAAATGCGTTTAATAAAAGATATCCCAATGTAAGAGTTAACTTATCAATAATACCAGATAAAGATCAACAATATCAAAACAAACTTACATCAGCAATTAGAGCTGGCTCTGGAGCTCCTGACGTATTCACCGCTGAATCCGCTTTTGTAAAAAGATTCGTTGATGCGCCTGATTGTTTTGACGATCTCACAACAAAAGCCAAGGACATAAAAAGTAATATGTATCAATTTGCTCTTGATGTCGGAACTGATCAAAACGGAAAGCTCAGAGCATTAAGTCATCAGATAGCTCCTGTATCCTTCGGTTATAAAAAGGGACTTGCGTTGAAATATTTAGGAACAAGCGATCCTCTAAAAATATCACAGATGCTTTCTACTCCTGAAAATATACTTAAAACCGCAAGCGCTTTAAAAAGTAAAAGTGGAGGTACTGTTGCCCTGTTCCCTACCTGGGAAGAACTTTTCAGGACATATTTGGGAGGACGTAGTTCTGGCTGGGTAGTTGGTAACAAATTAAAAATTGACCAAAAAATGCTTGATTTTTTTGATATGGCAAAGACACTCAGGGCTAATGGATATGAATCTGCTTTAGATCAATGGTCACCTGGTTGGTCTTCAGCTATTGCTGCCGATAATAAAGCCCTATGCTGGGCAATACCTTCCTGGGGCGTTCCATGGATAATAGGTTCTAATGACAATAAGGCTGCTAATGGCGGCAGATGGGCTCTTGCAAATCCTGTATACGCAAATTACTGGGGCGGATCATGGATGGGTATTTACGCTAAAAGCTCAAATAAACAAACAGCCTTTGGTTTTGTGAAGTTCTTTACATCCGATAAAGCGCATTTAAAGCAATGGTCCATAGATAACCAGGATCTACCTAATAATAAAGATGTCATAATGGAGTTTTCATCAGGCTCGAGCTACACCTCATCAATTACAGGGCAAAATAACGCTAAAATATTTGGTTCCATTGCAGAAAAAATTAATGGAAAACTTAGCACAAAATATGATGACACAATTGAAAATGCATATGATGATGTTATGAGATCATATTTAAATGGAAAAATTAAAAGCAAAGATGATGCAATTAATGCATTTAAAGATAAGGTTAAAATCAACCTAAAAGATATTTATGTAGAGTAATACGCCAAATATCCAAGCGCATTCCTTAAACATATAGAAAACAGGAATAACGCTACAAATTATAATGAAATTTTGAGGTGCAAAATGACAAAAAAACTAGGGATACTTGCAGTATTAGCAATACTCATCCTCGCAGGCGTCAACGCTTATGCGGCTCCTGCGAAAATCAAGGTGATAGTCAGAGGAGAACCTCTTACCATGGATTCTGAGCCTGTTGTCCAATCAGGCAGGACATTAGTACCCATGAGGGATATATTCGAGAGCCTTGACGCTTATGTAGAATGGGATGGCAAGACAAAATCCATAACAGCCACAAGAAATGGTAAGATAATAAAGCTTAAGCTCGGAGATAAAACAGCCCTTATTGACGGCGCTCCTGTAATAATGGATGTTGAGCCAAAAATAATTAAAGGTAAAACCTTAGTTCCGCTCCGTTTCATTGGGGAATCCTTCGGAGCCGATGTCAATTGGGACAATGCCTCAAGAACGATTAAAATAACGACTGAAAACTTTGTTGAAAAGCTCTACAATTCATCAGGCAACATTACTAATGGAGGATTTGTTTGCTCAAATGACGGCTATGATTACGTTTCTTTCTACAACCTAGGAACGTTCAAAATTAAAAACGGCAGCCAAGAAAAGATTAAAATAAACAATAACTACATATCATTTATAAACATTGTTGGAGATTGGATTTATTTTGCAAACTCTGACCAATATCCAGTCAAAGATGAGCAAAGCAGACTCTATAAAATGAAGACAAACGGAAATTCATTTACAAAGGTTACATCCGACAAGGTATCCTATGTAAACATTGTAGATGACTGGATCTATTATGTAAACGAAAGTGATTATGATAAGCCATACAAAATAAGACTAGATGGGAACGGACGCCAGAAAATCAGTGATGAATCTGTCTCTGACATTGTAGTTAGCAATGGTTGGATTTATTATGAGAGTGACGGAAATCTTGGTAAAATGCGTACAAACGGTAAGGATGAATCTGTTTTATGCGAAGAAATAACAGGAAACATAAATCTCAACAAGACAAAGGATGAGTTATTTTTCAGCATAAATAATGATGAAGGCAAAGAAATTTACGAAATTAGTACAGATGGCGAATCTAAAAAGAAGGTTGCTGATATTACAGTAGATTCTTTAAATTACCAGGATGGCTGGTTATATTTCAACGACTTTGACGGCAACTTGTTAAGAATGAAGGAAGATGGAAGCGAGAAGAAGAAAGTTGGAAACGGTGTTAAAGGAAACCTGAATATTTCCGGAGACTGGATTTATTTTACAGTTTATTCCAAACTTATCGATTCAATTGATTCCGCCGACTCAGAAAACGAAAACTCTGATGGAACAAATGATTCTCAAGACTCTACCGATTCATCCAAGCTAACAAAATACAATACTAAAGAATACAGAATAAAGACTGATGGATCAATTAAGCAAAAAATGGATAAGGACGGACTATTCCAGGATATGTTGACATACATACCAGGCTCCACCTCCCCCACTCCTATGCCCATAACAGTTACTGCTATCCCGAGGCCTGAAAATACTATGACTCCAAAGGACATTGCAAAGAATACTGACGCCATTTTACTCATAAAAACTTTTGACGAAGACGATCAGCCAATAGCATCCGGAACAGGCTTCAATATAGAACCAAGCGGTATAGTCGTTACAAACTACCATGTGATAAAGGACGCATCAATAATCAAATGCAGTGTAAACGCCTCCACAACCTATGACGTTGATTATGTGTTAAACTATAATGTTGTTAAGGATATTGCAATTCTTAAGCTTAAGAATACTTCCAATTTACCTGTTGTGAGGCTTGGAGATTCTGACAAAGTTGAACTTGCTGAGGATGTGGTTGCCATCGGTAATCCATTGGAGCTGCAAAACTCAGTTTCAACAGGTATAGTCAGCGGTCTCAGAGATATGTTCGGGGTAAGGTATATCCAGACAAGCGCCGCCATTTCACCCGGAAACAGCGGTGGTCCGTTATTTAATGAGTATGGTGAAGTTATAGGAATTACAGCTATGACCATTTCCGATTCCCAGAACTTAAATTTTGCAGTGCCAATTAACAGCGTTAAGAAGTTATTTCCTTCTTCATCTATAATGCCAATCTATGCTGTCAGCAGCGAAGACAGCGATTTAGAGGAAGCAGAGCCCAATAATGCTATGGATACTGCCAATATTTTTGCTCCAGACCACATGTTAGGAGGAGATTTTAAGGACAGTAAAGATGTGGATTATTATAAATTTACCCTCGCAAGCAAGACTAAGGTCATAATAGTCGGTTTAAGCGAAGCATCGTTTATGTCCACGGATTCTACTGAAGATTTAAGCATATCCTTGCTGGATCAGAATGGCAATGAAATAACAAAAAGCGTGAATAAAACAGAGACTGACTACAATACACAGAATATTACCACAGAATTAAATCCAGGTACTTACTATATTTTAGCTAAGCCTGTAAGCAATAATAAGAATACAGCTTCAAAGCAAAAAGCTAGTGAATATGCTTTAGTTTTTGTAACAGATTAAAATAATTCTGAAACGCCTTTATATCCCGCAATAATCAAAAAATACGCAAACGAGGGCTTATATGAGAAAAAACTTTTATATTTACTTCACGGCATTCTTTAGCGGAATGTCTGTAATGGCAGTAGAATTAAGCGCCACAAGGCTCCTTGCTCCAACTTTCGGAACCTCAAGCATTATATGGACAATTGTTATAGGACTTATCATGATATCTTTAAGTATAGGAAATATTCTAGGAGGGCGATCAGCCGATAAACACAACAGCATGGACAGACTGTACGCCCTTATCTGGGCTGCAGCCATATATATAGCTTTAATTCCTTTTGTCGGAAAATATATTGTGATCCTATCTGTAACAATTTTTATGTGGATTTCTCCAAATAACTTGGTTGTATCAGGCTCCATGTTTTCATGTCTTGTCATATTCTCCGTACCTCTTGTTATACTTGGCATGGTAACCCCATACCTTGTCAAGCTTGGCATAACGGATATGAAAAACAGCGGAAAGACAGCAGGTGAGATATATGCCCTATCAACGATCGGGAGCATCATAGGCACTTTCATTCCAACATTCATTACCATCCCCCTTATCGGAACAAGTAAGACTTTTCTTGTTTTCTCATTAATTCTGAACCTTATTTGCCTATATTATTTTGCTTCTAAAAGAATACGTTTACGCAAATCAATAATATCAGCTTTTTTAATTTTAATACTGACCGTAATACCGTTTCATGATTCCTACGCTTTTTGGAAACAGAATATTGTTTATGAAGGCGAATCAATGTACAATTACCTTCAGGTTTCGGAAACTCCCCAATCGGTCATACTTTCCACAAATGTGGCTTTTGGAGTTCAATCCATTTACAAAAAAAATGGCAACCTCACAGGCCTATATTATGACTATGCGTTAATGGCTCCTTTTTTCATAAAGGACACGAATTTCAATTCAAAAAAAGATGTACTTATTTTAGGACTCGGAACCGGAACCTACGCGAAACAGTTAAAACGATTTTTTCCTAATACAAATATTGATGGAGTCGAGATTGATCCAAAAATAGTTGATCTTTCCAAGAAGTATTTTCAATTGAAAGATAATGAGGCGAATATTTATATTAATGATGGAAGAACATACTTAAATACCTGCTCTGATAAAAAATATGACCTAATAATGGTTGATGCTTACCACGATATAACAATCCCCTTCCACATGTCAACAAAAGAGTTCTTTTCCAAAGTTAAAGAGCATTTAAACGCAGGCGGCGCCCTTGTTGTAAATATCAATATTCGTTCAAAAAAGACTACTGAAATTAATGATTATCTGTGTGAGACAATCAAAAGCCAAATGGCTAAAGTATATAAGTGTGAGTTGGAGAATTCGACCAATACAATAGTGTTTGCGTCAGATGATAATAATTCCTTGAACAACTATATTACAAACATTTCAGAGATATCAAATGACAATCCCTTGATAAATGTTTCAAGATATGTTAAGAACAATTCAAAAGAGATCGTTAAGTCTGATCTGGTTTTCACCGATGATGTCGCTCCAGTTGAAATCATGGGACAAAAAGTTCTTGACGAAATAGTTGCAAATGAGCTTGAGGGTTTTAAAAAAGAACTGAATTCGGGCAAAGGTTTTTGGGAAAATTTAAAGGACCTTATACGGTAAGTTTTAGAAATAGTAAAAAAGTCAAGGCGATATCCTACCTATCTCCTTGACTTTTTAAGTATTCTTTAATATTTACTATATTCGGGAGTTTATTTATTAGAAAGTACCAAAAGGCTCGCTAACTGGTCGTTTCAAAAATCACATTACAATAAAATGGTCACGAACCTAATAGAATATATGTCGCACAACAAAATATCATCAGAGCCTGTTGGTCTAAGTAGAATATAACTTGCGCCGACCTGCAGTAAAGTACCGGTTCTATCTACAAGAGGTCCATTTGTTCCAAGTAAAAACTCAACACGCATTGATTTGCCAATCTGAGTACTAAGAAAACCTGGTGTAAACATTGTATTCTGAACTGACTGTGGCACTTGATTTGAAGGACTTGCGCTTGTACCTGGACCTGGCTGTGATGTCTGAGTAGTAGTCGGCATCGGAAGCTGTGAGGGTCCTGTAGGCGCCCCAGACGGCATAGCAGGTATCATTCCGGCAGGATATGCCCCCTGGCCTTGCATTCCCGTAGGATACAACCCTTGGGCTTGTTGTATTGTGTTAAAATTCTGTGGCGCTTGCATATCAGCTGTCTGATTATACATCCCACATGGACGTGATGTTGGATATATCATAAGATTTCCTCCTTATTATTTAATATTCCAATGTTTTTAATACATTTCTTTTTTATTACATGATTAGCATTTTTAGCATTACAAATTTCTTAATTCAAGCTGTTAAAAAGCTTATTTTTTATCATGTCTGATAGTAAAGCGGAGTTGGAAGGTAGAAGCAGTGCTCATTTACCCTATTGAAATAGCTGCCTGTTTTATTAGACGGAAAGTAATCTGAACATACGGTACTATAAGGGTTAAAGTACCAAAGACTGTCTCCCGCTCCCCAATGTTTGTTTCCGGACAATGCCCAATCCGCAACATCATAATGGATTTGTTCAGGCTCGTTTGACCAGACTGTCTGAGGGTTGACTTCTCCATAAACTTCCCCTAGCATACAGGTAAACTGATACGGTTGTTCAATTACACTTCTGAGGTTTCCCTCGCCAGTCCTTAAATACTCTCCTCCAGATACATTGACCCTGTTCATAACAACAGTAGCCATTGCTTTCATGCCGTCTAACCCTTCTCCTCCCGCTTCACATTTTATAAGCCTGGCAAATAGTTCTCTTTGTGAATAAGCCATATAAATCACCAAATAAATGTGTTTTGCTATATTATATTTACATAATTACTATAATGCTACTATTCACATAGGGATTTTAGAAAATAATTATACAAAAAAACACTTCAATAATATAATTACCAACTGTGATATTAGTCGATAAAAATATAATTAAAGTGTTTTTATATATTTTGCAATAAACATTTTACATCCTTTTTTTATATTGCAAAATATATACCTTGATTCATAAGTTGCGAAAAGTTCAGCTTTGATAGTAAAATGCAGACGTATTAACTGCATTTTTAATGTAAAATCTTTTTCGCAACTTATATAACTTAAGCCTACATAAAAGCAGCCATTAATTCAACTATATTTGGGTATAGATTTGATAGGTGTAACGTTATAGTAATATGGCTGCAAGCATATTAGGTAGTATCAAAAAATAACTTGTCAGATGGTCGTTTCAAAAACTTGATATAATGAGTTTTCGACGTATAAACTTGAACAAGGAATTTTTTGAAACGCCCTTAATGATGTTGGAAAGTTGAGGTAGTAGACTTAAATATCTGATAATTCAATATAAAATTCCATATTAAAAGATGCTGAAATAGACATAATATAGATATAAATAGTATAAATAGAGGAATTTATTATGAAAAAATTTTTAATGTTTATTCCAGGATTTCGTAGTAAAGTAATATGGAAAATGGCGCTATCCTCAGTTTATTATGTGTTTTCAGCATTAATGTTATTTTCCGGTTTAAGTGTCAGCCTCTTCTTCTTATCCTTACCTTTTCTGCTCTTTTACTTTTTTAACCTTATCTCTTACAAAAAGAAAGGCATTACTTTGTCCATGGCTTTATCGCCTTTTATTCTATCTCTGACAGCAATTATTATTTCCATGGCAATAGCCCCTGCCTCACAACAAAATAAAATCACAAATCAAAATCCATCAAATAAAAGCGGTAAAAGTGATATCGTTGTAGAACGCCACTCCCCTATACCTAATGCCGCAAAAGCTACTTCTGAAAGAAAAACTGCATTAGATGCTACTCCTTCTCAAAAACCTCCGGTCTCTCTTCAAAAAGTCATGGTATCGAGATTTGTTGATGGAGATACAATTTATATTAAATATGAGAATGGCGAAGAAAAGAAACTCAGATTTATCGGAGTGGATACTCCTGAAACAAAAGACCCTCGAAAGGAAGTTGAATATTACGGAAAGGAAGCTTCTGACTACACTCATTCCAGACTGAATAATAAAAGCGTTTACCTCGAGAAGGATGTAAGCGACACAGATCAATATAATCGCTTGCTAAGATACGTATGGCTTGAACCTCCGACTTCTATGTCTGAAAGTGAAATAAAATCAAAAATGTTTAACTCTATACTGGTGTTAAACGGTTATGCTCATGCTTCAACATACCCGCCTGATGTAAAATACTCAAAGTATTTCGCTCAATTTCAGGAAGAAGCAAGGACTGCCGGAAAAGGTTTTTGGGGAACATCGCTTCAGTCGCCCACAAAGGCTCCGGAAGTTACGCCATCAAAAGCTCCTCAGAGTTCAATTAAACAAGTCGCCATAGCTGATACTGTTAGAAGGGGTCAGTACGCTTCTATAAAAATTCAAGGGAAGGCAGGCGTCACATATAATATAATCGTTACCTATAAATCAGGTCCAAGCACTGCAGAAGGGCTTGTTTCAAAAGCAGCTGGAAATGACGGGATTGTCTCATGGACATGGAAAGTAGGCTCTAAAACCACTCCTGGTATGTATCCAATAACAATATCCGGCGATGGAAATACATTAACAACATACTTTACTGTAACAAAATAATAAATATATATAACCCTAGTAAGAAAGCAGCGCTAAATCGCGCTGCTTTCCTATTCCATGTCCTCAATGGATGTTTATTGCAAAATATATAGTTAAAATTTATTGGGATAAACAGCAATCAAAAATTACTCCTGATGAATATTATGTTATATATATTAAAATCATTATTAATCTTATATTTAGCAGAGCAAAAAGCGGACGATTTTAATGGTATTTTGCGATAGATAAATGTAAAGGATTAGAGGCGTTTCAAAAGATTCCTTGTTCATGTTTATACGACGAAAGCCCATTATATCAAGTTTTTGAAACGTCCAGTTGCTAAGTTTTTTTGATACTACCTTAATTGATCTTATATATATAAGTTACGAAAAAGATTTTACATTAAAAATGCAGTTAATACGTCTGCATTTTACTATCAAAGCTGAACTTTTCGCAACTTATGAATCAAGGTATATATTTTGCAATATAAAAAATGGATGT
>JAUZPS010000749.1 GCA_030705945.1 Bacillota bacterium | reverse complement strand
TGATAGTGTCAATATTATTTCTGTCTTTTAAATTAAAAATCCCCCTACTATAGTAGAGGGACAAACAAAATAAATTATATATAATTTTATATTATTACAGGCTGAATCTGCTTCCCTTTAAGAGCTTCAACTATGGTAGGTATTATAAGCTCAGTCTTTGCGATTAAAGAATTGGGTTTATCAGCAGGATTATCCTGTCCTAAGGGGACGATATAAACATTTTTTGTATTTAAAAGTTTCCCTAGATTGTGCGCGTTCGCTCCAAGTCCATCATTTGTCGATACAGCAATTATTGCTGGTCTTTGATTTCTTGAATGCGCTTTAAATGCCATCGTTACTGACGTATCAGTAATCGCGTTTGATAATTTTGCAAGTGTATTCCCTGTACATGGAGCGATAACCAGAATATCGAGATAAGCTTTAGGTCCTATTGGTTCAGCTTCAGGTATTGTGGTTATGGGATTTTTCCCAGTAATGGCTTTTAATTTATCTTTCAAATCTTTTGCTTTTCCAAATCTGGTATCTGTTTCATCCACTATTTTTGACAATATCGGATAAACCTCAGCGCCTTCGGCAACTAATTTTTCTATTTCTGATACGACATTGCTTATGGTGCAAAAGGAACCAGTTATAGCAAAGCCGATTTTTAATCCTTGAAACAACATTTTTCTATACCCCCAACTCGCCTATGATATTAAAAACTGTCTCTTTTATAAATTTAGCGGCTGTGACAGGAGCAACTTTTCCAGGAAGCGATAAAGCCCATATTGCTTTTACGCCAATTGCCTTTGCTTTTTCAAAGTCCACTCCTCCAGGCTTTGAGGCTAAATCTATAATCAAACATTCTTTATCCACAAGCTTCAACTTCGTTTCATCCAATAAAACGAAGGGTATCGTGTTAAAAATAACATCTGCTTGTGGTATAAAGCTGTCAAGGTCACTTAGTAACACAGGCTTGAAACCATAACTTTTGATCCATGCCAAATCAGAATACTTTCTTGCCTCAACAAATACATTCGCTCCAAGACCTTGAAGCATTTTTGCAAGTGTCTTGCCAATTCTTCCAAACCCTAGTACAACGCAATTGCTTTCATGGAGAGTTATTGGCAATTCTTCCATGGCAATTTGTATTGCTCCCTCAGCTGTCGGGATTGCATTTAATATGGCCATATCTTCTCTCTCAAGAATGTCTGTTGACTGAACGTTATAAATCTCAGCTAAATGCTTTACTTTCCCGCTTATTCTTCCCGCAATAAACAACTGGTTCTTTGCAATTGTCTGAAATACTTCATTTATGTATATCTTACCTTTATGAAACGGAGCGTTTATTGTTTCATTATCGTTAGAACATGGAAGAGGACCTATAACAAAGTCTGAACCGGTCATAGCGGTAGTCATATCAGGACTTTCAGGTAAACCTGTATCAAAGCTTGCGTTGTTAAAACCATATATGTTAACCTTGTAACCATCTTGAGCAATCAAATTTGCCAATTTAATGCTTCTTATATCCCCTCCGATAACTGTGAATTTTGAGTTACCCATTTTTATCCCCCTGAAATATTATGGTGACTATTACATATTATGTGACTCAGCTTTTAAAAGTGCTTGTATTAAACTTTTTATAAATACCTCAGATATGCTATCTTAATGGATTATTAAATGCCAGAAACGGCGATTATTTTAACATTATTTTGCAACAAAAAAACAGAACTTTTAAGTTAGTCTTATATCAGATATAAAACTACTGAGTTCTGTTTCTGCTAAGGGTGTTCAAAAATTGCTAATTTCAAGTTTTGTATAACGAAAAC
>JAUZPS010000748.1 GCA_030705945.1 Bacillota bacterium | reverse complement strand
AGAAAAATAAGCAAGAAGCTTCAACACCATGAACTCATTTTTATTAAAGGTGGAAAGGGTAATATTATAATTGAAAATAAGAGATATCAGTTTAATGAAGGTTTACTATTATATGTTTGCCCTGGCGAGCTGCATTCAATTGACATAGATGTTTACGAACCCAGATGTTTTCTTTCAGTACATTTTAGTTATGCAAATGTAAACTTTAACGATGGAAAATGGGATGTTAAAAGCGAACTTGAAATCCTTCCACTACAACCTGCGCAAGGGTTTAAGGATTATTTCAGCATTGAGGATATATTTAGAAAATTGGTTGACAGTTGGAATTCAAAACTACCCGGATATGAGTTTATTACCAGGACTTTGCTTCAGCAATTACTAATTGCTATTTATCAAAATATTAGAAAACAGAATCAAAATTACTCGTCTTCCTTAAAAGTGGAAAAAGTCATCCAATATATGCATCAAAACATAAGTACCAGAGTGACTATGACTGAATTGTCAGAGTTAGTACAGCTATCATCTTCTTATTTATCAAGGGCTTTTAAAGAGACTACCGGGTATTCCGTAATCGAATATTTTAATAAGATAAAAATCGATAAAGCAAAAGAACAACTTATCGAAGGTGATAAAAAAGTAAAAGAAGTAGCGCGAGCGCTTGGGTTTATTGATGAGTTTTATTTCAGCAGAATATTTAAAAAACTTGAAGGAATAAGTCCCTCTGAATTTTACAGCAGAAATGTCCATGGAGAATAGTATTTTGCATGGTATAAAGAGAATTCCAAGGTTATAATCAGGATATTATATTTCATTACTTTTGTACGGAAGAATGAGCTTAAAAGAAAGGGGGCTAATAATCATACCGATTTGGAAAAGAAATTTAATAGTTTGCTGGTTCGGATTGTTTATATCTGGTGTGGGAATGAGCCAGATTGCGCCGGTATTACCGCTTTATATAAAGCATCTTGGAGTTAATAATTCAGCTTCCGTTGCAGAGCTTTCAGGAATTGCTTTTGGTATCACATATATCGTTTCAGCTGTTTTCTCACCAATTTGGGGATATGCTGCAGATAAAGTCGGACGAAAGCCAATGCTCTTGAGGGCAAGCCTTGGTATGGGGGTAGTTATATTTTGCATGGGTATTGCGCATAATGTGTATGTACTGATCGGATTAAGATTACTGCAGGGAGCTATTACAGGTTACAGTACGGCTTGCGTAACTTTGATTGCAACCCAGACGGAGAAGGAGAACGCCGGATATGCTTTAGGTACGCTTTCAACGGCTAATATTGCAGGTTCATTGCTTGGACCGACAATTGGCGGTTTTATAGGAGATAATCTTGGCTTGCAACCAGTATTTTTTATTACAGGTGTACTACTCCTGATTTCATTTGTTACAACAGCTTTATTTGTAAAGGAAACTTTCGTCCGTGAACATAAAAAGGCGCTTAGTATGAAGGAAATATGGAACATTGTTCCTGAAAAAAGCTTAACGATCACACTATTTATAACCTTTTTTATAATGACTCTGGCGTTATATTCGATCGAACCAATTATCACAGTATATGTTACCCAATTGACTAAAAATGCTGGTCATATTGCGCTGATATCAGGATTGGCATTCTCAGCATCAGGCTTGGCAAATATCTTTGCCGCTCCAAGATTAGGAAAACTTTCTGATAAAATTGGAGCGCATAAAGTTATATTAGCCGCTCTTACCATTGCAGGAATTGTTTATATACCTCAGGCCTTTGTAAAAAACCCATGGCAGCTAATGGGACTTCGATTTCTATTGGGATTAATAATGGGAGGTTTAAATCCTT
>JAUZPS010000747.1 GCA_030705945.1 Bacillota bacterium | reverse complement strand
GTTTGTCCCTCTACTATAGTAGGGGGATTTTTAATTTAAAAGACAGAAATAATATTGACACTATCAATTCAAATTTACTATAATGATATTAACAAATATATAAAAACAAGTTATAAAATAATAATTTTTCAGGTGAATTGAATGGATGAGTGTATGTTAACAAATAAGGATGGCTTAACAGAAGAAGAGTTTTTGAAAAATTATGACGCGGATATTTTCAAAAGGCCTTCAGTCACGGTAGATATGCTGATATTCAGTGTTTTTGATGAAGAAGTAAAGAATTATAGGAAGCTGCCTCAAAAGTCATTAAAGCTTCTTCTGGTAAAAAGGAAAGATCACCCATATATAAAACAGTGGGCGCTGCCGGGCGGTTTTGTGGCTATAAATGAAAGCCTTGATGAAGCTGCGAAGCGTGAACTTAAATCTGAAACAAACATTGACAATATTTATATGGAGCAGCTTTATACATGGGGAGATGTTGACCGTGATCCGAGAACCAGGGTTATAAGCGCCTCTTACATGGCGCTTGTGGATAGGACTCTTCTTGATATCAAAGCAGGGGATGATGCAGAAGACGCGCTGTGGTTTGACATTAAAAGTAGGGTAATTGAAGAAAAGAAGATAAACTGCGAAAAAGGTTATACGATTGAAAAGGTTGTTGACATTAATATTTCAAATAAAGAAATTACACTAGGAGTCAAGGTAAAAGTTATAGAAATATTTGAAGGCAGGGTTGTCAAAGTAGAAAGAGATATAATTGAATCAAAGGGAATAGCCTTTGATCATGCAAAAATTATAGAATATGCGTTAGAAAGACTTAAGAATAAGATTGAATATACCGATATAGCATTTAACCTTATGCCTGAACTTTTTACGCTTTCAGAACTGCAGCAAGTATATGAAATCATATTGGACAAAGAGCTGTTAGCTGCCGCCTTCAGAAGAAAAGTTGCTGAGATGGTTATTGAAACAGATCATTTCACAAAGGATGCAGGGCATAGGCCATCTAAGTTTTACAGATTTAACCCTCTATGGAGAAATGGAAAGGATAATTTATAGAAGTTTAGCTTATGTTATATAACAAGAGCTTTTTAGCATTATGATTGGTGTTAAAAAAGTTGTAATACCAAAGATAACAAAATGCAAAAAGCTCTTGTTTTTAAGTTTAATAGCCTTTAGAAAAATTTTATTCGTTAATATATGAACAGCAGTAATCAGCAAGTTCTTTAACCTGTAACTTGAATTTTGAATTAGCGGGAACCTCGAAAGATTGACCTTCTTTAACCGTAATCCAATTATCGCTTCCGGGAAGTAAAACATCCATGGATCCTCCAAGGATTTCCATTAATTCTTTTGCTCCCGTTCCGAATTCATAGTCGCCAGGTACCATAATACCCAAAGTTTTCTTTTCGCCATTAGCAAAAATAACTGTTCTGCTGGTTACTTTTCCGTCAAAATAAACATTAGCTTTTTTTATAATACTTACATTATCAAATTTATCCATGTTAACCTCCGTGAAATAATATAAACATTTAATTGTATTACTTTTAATAAATATTATAAGCATTTTCAATCATTCCTAAGTATACCATATGGATTGCTAACTTAAAACCTTAAAAAATAATAAAAATTTATATTATTTAAAATGTCATTTTATTTTTGTTGATATTTTACCCAAGCCAATGTAAGATAAAATCTGATTGATATTTTATGAAATACCAAGGATTTACAAATTCCCGCTTAAAGGGGGGGCAAGCTTGAGTGATAATGAAAAATATCTCCTGAATCAATCTAAAAAGGGAGATGTTGAAGCTTTTGAACAAC
>JAUZPS010000746.1 GCA_030705945.1 Bacillota bacterium | reverse complement strand
TGAAGGAAGCGTCGATGATTCCCATAAAGAATTATTCAGAGAAGGCGTTGTTATAGATGAGGGTTATAAAACCATGCCTGCCGACCTAAGGATATTTAAATCAGGAAACATGTCGGAAGTTGAAGTAAGTATATGCGAGGGCAAGTTTCATCAAGTAAAAAGAATGTTTGAAGCAATAGGCAGAGAGGTTAAATTTTTAAAGCGGATTGAAATGGGAAGCATAACCCTTGATGAAAGCTTAGAAACTGGGGGGTGCAGGGAG
Source organism: Bacillota bacterium (assembly GCA_030705945.1). GTDB lineage: Bacteria > Bacillota > Clostridia > Acetivibrionales > DSM-2933 > Pseudobacteroides. The sequence continues at coordinate 1,585 of JAUZPS010000746.1, read as the reverse complement.
CTTTCTGAAGATGAACTTACTCGTTTGAAAGCCTCCGTAGGTAAAGGTGTATTTGAAGAATAGGAGAAAGCAAATATGAATAAACAGAATATAGGAAAACTAACATTGTTTTTGACGGGACTTGAGCAGAGAATAAGCGACAGGATTGATTTTTTCAAAAGCATTACAGCTGATTATAAGTCTGGAACAAAACATTATATTGCTAAAGTCACAATGGAAAATAACAAGTTTAAAATAAATTTTAACGGTAAGACAGAGATAGTTGAATTGGAATGGATTTCTGCAAGAATTTCTAAATTTGCCGAAAATTATGATTCTGTATTGGTTACGTATGAAGAAAGAGGCGCAACCATATTTATAGAAGGCGATAATAAAAATGTCAAGATGAGTGTAAAAGAAAGCGCCGCTAATGAAATTGCGGAGGAAGAGAAAATAAAATTTCACAATGAGACTTCTCATATTTCAAATAGGGAGTATCTGATTAAAGTAGGCCAAGCTGATGATGTATTAAGAGAAATAGGAATTTTAAGCGATAACAATAAGATAAAAAATGATATGATACGCAAGTATAATCAGATTGATCATTTTGTCGAAATTCTTGACGAGCTGCTTAAGCGATTGGCAAAAAAGAATGACACAATTACAGTCCTTGACTGCGGTTGCGGGAAGTCTTATCTTTTATTTGTTCTGAATTATTACATAACAGAAGTCTTAAAAAAGAAATCCCATTTTATTGGAATTGATTATTCGCAAACTGTTATTAACGCGTCTAAAAAAATGGCGTCAAGGCTTGGTTACAATAATATGGAATTTAAAGTTATGGATATTGCGAGTTTCAGACCCGAAAATAAAATTGATCTTGTGATAAGCCTGCATGCCTGCGACACAGCCACTGATTACGCAATTGGCGTTGCTGCCAATAATAACGTCCAGTCAATGGTGATTGTGCCCTGCTGCCAGAAAGAAATATTAAACCAGTATTCATATGAACCCTTCTCGCAAATTTTGAAGCATGGCCTCCTTAAAGCAAGAATGGCTGATGTAATAACAGATGGCATAAGGGCATTGCTGTTAGAAGGACTAGGATATAAAGTTACGATAAAAGAATATATCTCGCCTTTGGAAACACCAAAAAATCTGATGCTTATTGCTGAGAAAATGACTAATGAGAATAAAAAAGCCAAAGAAGACTTTAGTAAGCTTAAGGAAATGTTAAATATCTCTCCAACACTTGAACGCATCCTTGTAGATAGCTTAGTATAAAGCTTTGTATCTTTTTATTTGAAAAATTAAAGCTTAAAAAATAATAATATTTTATGATAAAAAGCTAATACTATATAAAAAGCACTATTAATCTTACATTTGACGGAGCAAAATAACGAACGCTTTAACGTTATTTTGCGATAGGCAAATGTAAAAGATTAATTGCTTTTTATATATATTAAAATCATTATTTATCTTACATTTTGAGTACCAAAATAATAAACGGTTTAACGAATTTAGCGATTTATAAAATGTAAAAGGTTTGTTGATTTAAGTATATTTGTATGTAAGGTAGTATCAAAAAAAACTTAGCAACTGGGAG
>JAUZPS010000745.1 GCA_030705945.1 Bacillota bacterium | reverse complement strand
TTGTAAAGTTTGTTTGTGGAACCGTCAAAAATATATTTGTCTGTAACTACAGATGAATCTCTTAGCAACGCGTAATTTTCTTTTTTGTTGAACATGTCCTGACCCATGGAATAAGGGAAGTCAAAGTCCATTAAGTTTGCCAGTGTAGGAAGTAAATCAACTTGTCCGCAGGTTGCGTTGATAGTTTCTCCTTCGTTAATGCCTGGTATATGGATGATGAGTGGAACTTTCTGAAGCTTGATCCAATTTAAGTTGCTGGCTTCGACATTTTCGAAGTTGTACAAATCAGTCGCCTGGGGTTTGGGAAGCGCGTTATGATCTCCATAGATTACCACAACAGTATTGTCATAAAGGTTGCGTTTTTTAAGATCATCAATTAACTTGCCGATGCAACTGTCCACATAATTAATTGCTCCCAAATAGTTTCCAAGAACTGTTTTGTCATATGGTTTTACATCAATATTTGATTTGCCTTGGAAATAATCAAAGGGGTGATGGCTTGAAAGTGTGATCATCATGCTGTAAAAAGGTTTGGAGGTATCCAATTTAGCTACAGATTGTCTGAAGAAGGACTCGTCGCTAAGCGCGTAGCCGCCCCAACCTACAAATTCGTCAAGGTTAAAATCCTTATAACTTATAAATTTGTCATAGCCTAAGCTCTTATACATGATAGATCTGTTCCAAAAGCTGGGGTTATAAGCGTGAAACGAGGATGCTGAATAACCTTTTGCTTTAAGCGCATTTGGCAGAGAATAATAATAATCTGTAGGGTATCTTAAAAATACCGCGCCTTCATTTATCGGGTATAGGGAGGTGTTCGTGAGGAATTCGGCGTCTGAAGTATTACCGCCCTTTACCTGGTAATAATAATTGTCAAAATAGAAGTTTTCCTTAGCCAATTTATTTAAATTCGGAGTGATTTCTTTTCCATTGATCTCCTTGTTGAGAGTAAAGCCCTGAAGGGATTCTACCTGAACGATAAGAAGATTTTTACCTTTAGCTATTCCTTTAAATTTGTCTCCCAAAACTTTTTTGTTTTTGTAGAATTCGTCCATCTCTTTCTTTTCTTCAGCAGTCATTGTTTTGCTCTGAAGAAGATCATCCTTGACATATTTATATATGTCGTAGCAATGGAAATAGAGGATTCCCATGTTTTTTATAACCTGGTTGTTATCAAATACGCCATCCTTTATTTCTGAATTGTTAAAGGAAATAAAAATGCTTGGTATTGAAACCGCAATAATAATTACTGAAATTATCAGGCGTTTAATAAAACTTAATTGAAATTTTGTCCTGTTTTTAAAAATAATAAACAGCGCAATTAGAAAAGGAAAATCTAAAAACAGTAAAATATCTTTTATATTAAATAGACTCAGTATACTTCCTTCAACGGAATTTACGAACTTTAAAGCAAGTAGAACTGGTATAGTTATTGCTGTGGTATAGTAACGAGTATAAAGTATATCAGATAAGAATAGAAGGGTCATAATAATGTCGGCGATAAATAGAACATTGAATGTCTTTTTGCCGGATAGGGCAAAAATCAGAGCAAAGGCTATTAATATTACTGCTAGAGATGATACAAGCATATATATATTGCTTGATCCAAAAACCGGCCTTCCATTTATATGAGTAATAAATTGAAAATACAATAATTTAAGGATCACTGCTCCTATAACTGATACCCATAGTATCAGCTCTCCTATTGGACTTGCTATTAACTTTTTAATTGAATTTGACTTGCTTTCTGATAAAGCCATTTAATTACCTCCAAAATAAGTTTAAATTGAACTTGTCCCCAAAAATTTAAAATTAAAATACATGTAAAGAATAATATATTAAAATCAGTATA
>JAUZPS010000744.1 GCA_030705945.1 Bacillota bacterium | reverse complement strand
TGTAAAATTAGTTTTATATAGTTGCGTTGAGCAGCTGAAAAAGGGCTTTTCAAAGCGAACGATATAAAACTTTACATTTGGTTATTTATATTTCAAGATATCTTCAAACCTTAATTGATGGGTGTAAAATGTTTATTGCAAAATATATAGCTACATACTATATACTATACAGTTGATATAAAGTAATTACTGAATTCATAAGGAATTTATTAGAAGTATTGAAATAACCCAAGATAAATGTTAAATTGAATTAAGAATTATTATTTAAAAAAGGAGACTATGCAATTGTCAAAACTACCAATCAAACTCACATTTGGAGAAGAAGTTGCTAATGCTATAACCCATGGTGTAGCATCATTGCTTGTACTGTTTTCAATGCCATGGGTATCAATTGTTGCCTATACCAAGGGTGACTCAATATATGATGTAATTGGTGTTACTGTTTTTTGCGTGTCAATATTTTTTATGTTCCTGATGTCAACGTTTTATCACATAATGGAACATGAGACTAAACACAAAAAAATAATGAGAATATTTGATCATATATTTATTTATGTTGCAATCGCAGGTACATATACCCCAATAGCGATCTCTGTAATAGGTGGGTGGCAAGCCACTGTTATACTCACTATACAATGGGCTATGGTCTTATTCGGTATACTCTACAAATCCATTTCAAGAAAGTCAATGCCTAAATTCTCACTTACGATATATATGGTTATGGGTTGGACTCTTATAATTTTCATGCCATTGTTCTTTCAAAAAGCAAATACTCTTCTTTTTTGGCTTGTTCTTGCGGGAGGAGCACTATATTCAGCTGGAGCTGCTGTATACGCCCGGAAGGGTTTCAAATACCACCACATGGTATGGCATTTATTCGTGTTCCTAGGAGCGCTGACGCATTATATCGGGATATGCTTTTTTATGTATAAATAAGTGGTAATTAAAATTAATTGGTGGGAGTCAAATGTATCAGTTTCGGTTGTTTAATTTGCAGCTCATGAATTCAGAAAAACAGGGTTTATTTTCTGGAGTAAAACCTATTCACTCAGTTTCTAAGAACAAATTTTTCATTTTCAAATTTGTTGTTGTCGCGTTTACACTGCTTTCTTTGCTTATATTTTTGACCGGATGTATGCATGAGGATTCTGCCAATAAGAAACAGCCTCGCGCAGAAGGCGGTATTTTGGACCTTGCAGGGTGGAACTTTCAGACGGATGGAAGCGTTCAATTGAAGGGACAATGGGAATTCTACTGGGCGAAGCTTCTAGAGCCTAGGCAGTTCGGTAAAGACTTATACATTCCCAAGACAGGCATGGTTGTTGTTCCTTCTTTATGGAGAAACACAGTGGTAAATGGCGCAAGGCTGCCAGATGAGGGATATGCAACATACAGGCTCCTTGTTAAAATGGAGCGCATTCCCCAAAACGCAGCGCTAAACCTCAAGTTTTTTATCTCATCTTGCAAGGTATGGATTGATGATAAAAAGGTCTATGAATCGGGGAGTGTCGGTGATGCATATAAAAATCACAAAGGTAAATTTGATCCTCAGGTAATACCAATCACCCCTGACAAAAACCAGTTTTATATAACCCTTCAGATTTCCAATTTCGGTTATGCTAACGGAGGCTTTATTACAGGCATCGAACTGGGCGATACGCTTATGATTGTAAATCAAAAGAATGTTCGGTCCTTTGGAGATATGTTTTTATTCGGCAGCATTATGATTATGGGACTTTACCACTTAACCTTGTTTATTCTAAGAAGAAAAGAGTATTATACTTTGTATTTCAGTATATTGTGCTTTTTAATATCAATAAGAACTTTATTGATGGGAGAAATGCTGCTCTACAACTTTGTT
>JAUZPS010000743.1 GCA_030705945.1 Bacillota bacterium | reverse complement strand
TTACCGGCGCCGGTATCTTTTGATGTAATAGAAAATTTATCGTTTATATCATCATAAGCTATCTTAACATCCGAATCTGAATCGTTGCTGATAGTGCTCAGAACCGTGGAAAGCGATGTTGTGCTTGAAAATGTAAACTTTTTAGAGTTTATATTCAGGACAACATTTTGATTGCCATCACTATCCGTCGCAAAATTAAAAGAGCTTTTCAACTTAGTTTTCAAGGAACTCAGAGAGTCGCCTAAATTTATTCTGTTAGAAGATCCGGAATCGAAATACAAATTTGCTAAGCCATCATTGGTAGAACCACTTGACAACGTTAGTTTTGTTGCTCCCCCTGAAGTCGAAAACGTTAATTGGTTATTGGCAACTCCTGATACATCAACCTTTACCTTTCCTTGGCCAAATTGTAAGCCTATTTTATCCTGAATATCGGAAGCAAAGTCTGATAATGTTGTTGTATTAGTATAGTCACCTAATGTTATTTCTTTTGAAACTCCATCTAATGTGATGGCTATTTTTTTGCCGCTGGAATTTACAATATCATCTGAAGAAATTGCGCTTATGCTTTGTAAATCCTTTGTAACATTATCACTGCTAATTACAGTAGCTGCCGTCGCAAGGTTTGTCACTGTAATTTTATGGTCACCCATAGATGCGTCTGCTCCGCCAGTTGCAGTAACAACAGTACTGTCGCTGCTTGTCGAGGAAAATTTCTTGAGACTTGTTTGAGACATCATATAACTTGATGGCTTTAATACATCAAAGAACTCATCCTTAAATCCTCTTAATATATTTGTAACATCCCTGTAGCTGTCTCTTTTCCATTCTGCAAGCTGTTTGCTTTGCTTAACTTTATCAAGAGGAATTTTATCAACCTTCATCAAGCCGCTGATAATTGAATCAGTGTCCAAACCCGTAGCAAGCCCACTTAGCCTCAACTTATTACCGCTAGAACTAGAAACACTATTAATAGCCATTTTCCTTACCTTCTTTCATCCAGCATGATACCTGCCATTTCCCACATCTTTGCTACCATATCAAGCACTTTCTCAGATGGAATTTCTCTTATAACTTCATGGGTATCTGAATCGACAACTTTAACAACGATTGCTTTGGTCTTTTGGTGTATAGAAAACTCAAAGCTTCTATTTGATCCTAATATTGCTTTGTTTGCTTTTTCGATCGCTTCAATCATCATCTTATCAGGAACAGGCAGCTCGCTTTTCTCATAGGCGGATAAATGCGTATAACCTTTTAGATCAAGTGTTGCTGAAATATTAGCATTTTCAGATTGTTTCTGCTGTACTTTGTTTGTATTCTGTTCCTGTGTTTGCTTGAGCGCGCTTGTCGCATCCATGCTTTCAATTTTCATAATGAACCCCTCCTTGAATTAAATAGCTTACTGTAAAACGGTATAAACCACAGTAATCTATCTTTAGCAATACACCTGACTAAGTCCAGAATAACATATTGCTAATGGTTAACTTAGGAAAAATTCTTTCCTTAAAGTCAGCGCGGGTTCTAATGAGATTACATTTGTTGGTCAGAATATTTAGTTAAAAGATATCTCCAGACAAATGTAATTTATAAATTGCTTCGGCTTGAACTACAAATTATACAATTAACACTAACCTTTCAAAAAAGAATTATAACCGATTACACTAAATATATCGGAAAAAAAACATTTTTGATTTACATTAATTCTTTAGTAATTATGATTAAATAATTCAACTTTCCCACTTCAAATTAAGCAGCCATAAAAACAGCCATTAATTCATCTATTTTAGAATATAGATTTGATAGACGTAATGTTATGAGAATATTGCTGCAATAATATTAATGATGTGGGAAAGATGATT
>JAUZPS010000742.1 GCA_030705945.1 Bacillota bacterium | reverse complement strand
CAGACACTACGGCTTACTCTCCAGCAGAAATGTAAAGAAAAAGCTTAAATTGTGCTTAACTCTTTCTGAAGAAAAACCAAACTTCCCCAAAGTAGAGAAAAAAGTATATAAGTGTCCTTCTTGTGGTGAGCCTATGATGTTTATTGGGAATTTATAGTCCAAAACGATATTTTTAAAGAAAAAGATATTTTTAATTTCCCATAAGTACTGGTAGCGGTTCAGTACAACAAGAGATTCATGATGTTCTTGTTCGAGGAATTAAGAAATATCCTGACACCTCAAAGGTTAGTTATCTTTGGGGTTTTTCTGTCGGTTCTGAACATCATAAATCTCTAATTTGTTAGATGTAGTATCGGCATTTAAATAGAAAAAAGGCCTATGTCTTTTTTACCTTTCTCTTTTGAGTCCATTCTTTATATATTTGCCTCATTGTATTTACCTGTGGCAACACCCAGCCCAAATTCTATCAAGTCTTGCTGCGTATATTTTATTTCAATATTATTCAATCGAAGTAACAATAACATTACTGACACGCCAATTCTTTTATTCCCATCAATAAAACCATGATTATTAATAAGACTAAAAGTGATAGCGGATATTTTATCAAGTATGCCTTTATATAAATCTTCACCGTCAAAAGTTTGGAAAGGCTTATTTATAGCACTTTCAAGCAAATCTTTATCTCTTATCCCTTTACTTCCCCCGGTTCTTTCAATAATTCGATTATGAAAAAACACTAATTCCTCTAAATCAATAAACTTCATTATTTTGCGAGCTCCTTTAACGCTTCCTCATTCTCATCAATAACAGAATCCATTAATTCTAATTTTTCTTTTCTTTCCCTTATTTTAAGAAACTCAACAAAATCGATTACTTCTTTCTTTTTATCTTCTGATAATTGTTCAAAATCCTTAATAAGTTTCTCTGCTAAACTCATTCTCTATCATCTCCAAATAAATATTGCATCTTCAATAATACTATTATACCCGATATCTTATATTTGGTCACCAATATAAAAACCCGACCTTCAAAGTCATTTCCTAAAAACCTTCAATTTTACTGAGTATCATTTCGCCTTTACTGAAAAGTATTGATGTATCAAATTGCTTTATAACATTAAGTCCTAATACTCCTAATGAAAAACTAGCTTCTGGAAATGTATGTGCATATACCTGTAGATCTTCTAAAACAAAATTGCCAATCTTAAACTTCTTCAAAGTAATAGGCTCAACATATTCAACACCACTAGCTGTTACAATCCTTGTTTTTTTCAATTCCTTCAAAATTATATCCCAATAAAAAAAGAATATCTTTTGAGATGACCGTATTTGAAGCACCTGTATCATAGGTAATTAACATGTTTTCAAACTTAGCCATTCTGATATTCCATAAATACACATTTATCATCATTAAATTCGAAGTAAAATCAAATTTTATCTTGTTCATAAAAGCACGTTAACTCCTTCTGGTATTTTCCCTGCATATCTTATAGAAATCATAGAAGGATTATCTTTATATTTACTCATATTTCTAAATACTTCATCCCTGCTTTTACTATGCAGTACAACTTCACCTTCTATTAAATTGCCATCACCATCAACACTACAATTGATTAAGAAAACCCATTCGCCATTATACTTTGTATTTATTTCATGTATACTTTCCACCATAATCATCACCCCAAATTCTTAGTGCCTATAATTATATTATAGATTATTTTAGTAGTAATTATCAATAAGCTGCGGCCAAAACTCCAGAGACTCTTTATATTCAGAGGCATTTCGTCCAACGGCCGCCATTTGAGATGTCGATGAATCGATGTGGGCAGGATGACCCGTAAGCATGCCCTTTACTCAAAAGGACTTGTTAGT
>JAUZPS010000741.1 GCA_030705945.1 Bacillota bacterium | reverse complement strand
TCAATGCCATTATTATATATAAATTTTATATATAAATTTAAATTCACTATGCTTCTTTTTACTTTAGGTATATAAAAAGCACTATTAATCTTACATTTGACGGAGCAAAATAACGAACGCTTTAACGTTATTTTGTGATAGTCAAATGTAAAAGATTAATTGCTTTTTATATAACTACTAATCCATATATTTACGCCAGAATCCTTCTCGTTCAAATGCGCCTGCGCAATTTTCTGCTTCATCAACAATCGTGTCATTATAACCTAAAAGTTTCAATAACTTAATTGCATTTCTGCTGGTAGACCTACCTTCGTAGAGTTTATAGTCAAACTGTACTTCGTTTTCACATACCTTCTCCTGAAAGTGATAATTAGTAAAATGGCTTTCTAGTATATGAGTGAGTTCTATATCATGAGTTGCAGCCATGCATAAGCTATTACGCTTTGCAATATAACCTAGAACCTGGGTTGACGCCGCAATTCTCTCTATAGTATTTGTGCCTCTTAAAACCTCATCAATAACGCATAAACATGGGAGTTCATCATTTAGACTGTCAAGAATCCTTTTAAGGGATTTTATTTCTGCAATATAATAGCTCTCATTGTTTGAGAGATTGTCTTTAAGAGCCATAGAACTATATATTAAGAAGTAATTTCCGCTATATTCCTTTGCCAAACACATATTTATAGTTTGCGCCATTATTGCGTTTATAGCGATAGTTTTTAGAAAGGTTGACTTTCCGGATGCGTTAGAACCTGTTAGTAGAGCAGGCGTTGTTGATTCAATCGAATTTGTTACAGGGTCCTTAATGAGTGGATGATAAACTTCCTTAAGGCATAAGAATCTTCTTTCCCCGCTGCGGTATTTCTCCAACTGAGGTATGCAGTAATAGGAAAGGCTCTTTCTATACGATACTATTGAGATCATACTGTCAAAGTAACCCAAAGCTTTGTAGATCTCCTTTAAATCATCCTTGTGTTTAAACAATATACTCATAATTTTTTCATAATCAATTAGATCTTTAAGCAAGGCGATTTTCAGGTATTCCGTTATAGGGTCCCCGCTAGCGCTTATCAAGGTAAAGCTTAGTTTATTTAATTTTGAAACGTTCTTTAATGGACTAAGAAGACTTGCTGTATAGTTTTTTAATTTATCTATTTTACTTATTTTTGAAGCGCAGTTTACCAGAGCGACTATTCGGTTTATTGCATCTAATTGTGTCGACAGCTCGCTTTTGGCAAGGTAGTATATTATTGAATTAGATATAAAAGATAGGGCAAAAAGAGTTATACCTATCTCCTTGTTCAAAATTATTATAAAAATAGATAGTATGGGTATTAGTGAAAGAAGTCTATATATAATAAATTTCCAGGTTGATTTCTTTTCAACATTATAAATATAGTTTGAAAGATTAATTCCTCGTTTCTTACCGAGTTTTGCAAAAATAAATTGAAGCTGCTCTCTCAAGGAATTGTTGTTTTGTATGAGATCAATGAACGCTTCTTTTTCGTGGAGCTCCTGCCCATCAATAGAAAGATCTCTTAACAAATAGTATAAAAATTCTTCACCAACTGATGAACCTGTGTTGTTTATTCGCATAAATATTTTGTCCATATCCAGGTCATTCCACGTTATGTCGTCAACTAAAAACCGATTGGAGTTTTCTTGGGATATATTATTGAAATAACTGGCTATAGATGGAATATCTTCGGGTTTATATTTCCCTTCGGGGATCTGTCCCCACAATGATCTGAAATTATTTTTAATTTTAAGATTATTCTGTATCCGACTGGATAATGATATAGCTACGAGACACCCAAATACAGCAAGTATAATAAAAACAGTTGTTATATCTATTGCCATGAACATACCCCCTTATTGATTG
>JAUZPS010000740.1 GCA_030705945.1 Bacillota bacterium | reverse complement strand
ACGCCTTTTATTTCTATGCCATGTTCAGAAAACGTACTGCTTTTATTTATGTGAACAAACCTACTCTTTACTGCCTGTATATAATTATGATCACTGTGATCATGACTTGTTGCTACTTGTCCACCTAGGACATAACCTCCAAATACACCTAAATAGCCAGCAGATATAGTAAGGCCAAAAACTCTCCCCATAATAGAAGCTGGTGTAATCTTCTTAACCATGGTATTCACAGATGGATTTAATCCTCCTAAGGTTAATCATAATAAAAAGCAAAGTCCCATAAACTGCCAGGGATTTTTGGGTTGCAATGATTGTAGTGCAGGCCGTACCATAGCCAGTAATGGCCCCCTGCAGTAATCTCAGTCCAATAAGTACATATACATTGTTAACCGTCCCCTGTAGTCCCCTATATATCGAAGGTTTTTTGTAAGGATATCTATTTTTGCCATATAACATCCATCTAATCTTTTTATTAAAAAGTATTCAATCAATTCTGTTTAAGTTAATATAATCCGGTTTTAATGTATATTTTTCAATCAAAATAAACGCTGCTATAAATATTTCATATATAATCAACGTGTAGACTAAATTCCACCCATTTTCCATAATCAATATACCCATTTTTGCAAATACACATTGGGCTACAATAGAAATAATAAACGGCATCACCTTCCAATACCATTTTTGAAGTATACAAGTAAATAATACTAAAAGGAAAGATTCTATCAAGTGATAGAAAAATATAATTATTATGCTGGACAGGAATAAATCACCAAACAAATTATTTATTAAATCTATATGATAATATTGCTTAAACAAAAGCAATAGAATTGGGGCGGGAGTATGTATGATTATCATCGCTACAAAGAAGAATGTTACGTCTCTTGTTATCCCATAGCATCCTTTATTTATTTTAGCAAACCATTTATTATCAATTGATAGAATGCCAACAACTGCAATAATCGTCATATAGTATCTCCACCAATGCTGCTCATATAATCCTTGTTTCACAAACAAATATTCTATAGCTGTAAAAAGAACTGCAACGAGAGAAATCCAGCCATACCGAAAAGAAAACGCCACCATCACTGTTGCTGCTGCCGGATAAAGTGTGGTATTGAGTAGTAAATGTCCTAACAGGTTTTGAGCCCATATGTCTGCAAACACACCTGTTTTGTATGCGTAAGAATTAAATATACCAAGGACTATAAATTCACCATTCCATGCAAGACTTGCAGCGAATAGATAGAACAGTAACAGTGTACTAATTTTATAAACGTGTCTTTTCGCATATATGGCATAGGCTGCGCTACCTACACCAATTATAGCTAAACATATATACCATAATATATTTTTCATAATTTACCCCTAAAAGTTTTATTTCAAATCTTAAAATATTAATTTTGAATATGTATAATAAGCTTTATTTTTTCCTTCACATGATAAAATATTCAACATGGTTGCTGAACAAGCCTTTGATTAATTTTTAAGTATAAAGGGACGGTTAACATTTCTATGTATTTTTCTAACAAATTAAGTTGCCTAGAATGTAAAAAAACACCGATTCTTTTATATTTTATATATAGAATCAGTGTTTCTTTGTTTTTAATTATTATTTCCGCAAAATCTTATCCATCGCTTTTCCCTTTGCTAACTCATCGATTAGCTTATCCAAATAGCGAATTTCCTGCATAGTTGGTTCTTCAATGTCTTCCACTCGAACACCGCAGACCACCCCTTTAATCAAAGTCCGTAAAGGATTCAGTTGAGGAGCTTCAACAAAGAAAGTCTCAAAATCTTTCTGTTTTTCCAGTTGCGCTTCTAACTCTTCCTGGCTATATCCTGTCAACCAATGGATAATTTCGTCAACTTCTGTTTTCGTACGTCCTTT
>JAUZPS010000074.1 GCA_030705945.1 Bacillota bacterium | reverse complement strand
TTTTGATACTGCCAAAACTAATTTTACATTTGATACTATATAAAAAGCAATTAATCTTTTACATTTGCCTATCGCAAAATAACGTTAAAGCGTTCGTTATTTTGCTCCGTCAAATGTAAGATTAATAGTGCTTTTTATATACCTAATACAAGATTAATCTTTATGGGCTGCTATTTCAACTTTAAATAACTGGCTTTTTCCTGTATTGATAGAATGTTCCATTAAAGCGATTTTAATCTTTTCTGCAGCCTTTTTAGCTCCCCTAAGACCGGTTTCCGGAAGGAAGACCATCAGCCTTTCGCTGGTCAGCGCGGTAACTTTATCCGAACTTCGCGTCGTTGCCATCACTTTGGTGATAATCGCCTCGAAATCCTCTTTATTCATATTATCACCTTTGTTTAAAAAAACTTCAACCATTATTAAAGAAAAGGACCTGTTATATTTTAACGCTCTTTTGACCTCTTCATTTACATATTTTCTTATAAGCTTCTCTCCAATAGCAAATTCAGAATCCTCGATAGTCTCCATTGTAGAATTGACAGCTTTAAGCAATTTTCTTGTTTCTTCCTTAAGATCCTCATATCCAAGATAAACTCCCAGATTGTCACCCTCTGAAAGAACCAGCCTTTCAATATTAACAACATTACATTTCCCTAAGAGAGCTTCTCTCTCTTCAATAACTACATTAAATACAAAAACATTGATAACATCACCAATATTAATGCGACTGTTATCAATATTTTTAAATGAAATATCCCAATCTATAATTTTAAAATACTTCAAAACTTGCTTTTGCCAGTTTAAAAAGTCTGATAATGTAATTTTCTTTTTATCAATCAAACTTATTTTATCAAAACCAGCCTTGATATCGCCTGATGACAGGCATTCAAAATAGCTGTTTAAAAGTTTACTTGCTTTTTTTATTTCCTTATGAAATTCTTTTGGATAGTTATACAGATGGGAATAAGAATTCTTCTGGACAATATTCTTTAGATAATCATCATATTTTTTTCTTTCGTCCGCATCAGAAAGAATACTGAAAGCATAATTAATCTGCTTCATTTTTTCTTCAGCGTTTTTATCTTTATTGATGTCCGGATGGTATTTCTTTGAAAGTCTTTTATACGCCCCGCTTATTATTTCCAGTTCCGCCTTTTCATGAACTTGCAGCGTCATGTAAAGATCAAGCTTTTTATACATATCGATCACTCTTAACCAAATTATTAAACACGCTTTCTTAAAAAGCGCTGTAAGTCATATATTTTGCAATATATATGTAAAATATCAATCGCTTTAATCCATTAGGTTGGTCAATTGGTCGTTTCAAAAATCTTATTTATATAAAAAGCACTATTAATCTTACATTTGACGGAGCAAAATAACGAACGCTTTAACGTTATTTTGTGATAGGCAAATGTAAAAGATTAATTGCTTTTTATTTAGAAGTATTCCAAGTATAAAAATTGAACGAAGAAATTTTTGAAATGCGCTTATCAACGGTTGTCTTGAATAAACGCGCTTCCTAATATAGTCTTTGCCCTTTTCTTGCGTTCCGCTGCTATTTCCGCAACCTGTATATGGCTTATAAGGTTTCTGGCCTTGTTAGAAACAGCTGCTAAAGATATTGACATTATTGGATACTGCATAACTTGTCCTTGCCTGTTGGCTGTAGTTATAAATCCATTATTTTTATCTTCAGCGCTGTAAAGCTCTAAAATTTTATCATCAAATTTTAGAATAATATTCTCGCATATGCCATCTATATTATCTGGAGATGTAATAAGAATAAAATCATCCCCTCCCACATGCCCTATAAAATCCGTCTGGGTTCCAAACGAATGAACACAATCTACAAGAATATCCGCAGTTAGTTTTATTGCCCTATCACCGCTGGCAAAACCATAAACATCGTTATACGCCTTAAAATTATCAAGATCCGCATATACTACAGTAAAAACATCTTTTCTAAATATTCTTCTCGTTATCTCTGCCTGGATCTCTAGATTTCCTTGCAGTCCTGTGAGTGGATTCGCCCACCTGTTCCTATCTATTCTTATCAGCGTATTTCTCACCCTGGCCACTAGCTCTCTAGGATTAAACGGCTTTTTAATATAATCATCAGCGCCTAGTTCGAGTCCTTGAAGCTTCTGTTCTTCATCATCCTCTGCTGTAAGAATAATTATAGGCATTAAGTTATTGCTTTCGTCTGCTCTTAAAATTTTGCACACCTCTAAACCGTCCATACCATGCATTATTATGTCAAGGAGTATCAGATCCGGTTTCTCTTTCCTTACCATCTCCAATCCTTCTTCACCACTATATGCGGATATGACATCATAACCTGCGGGAACTAAGATATCCGTAATTATTCTTACTATTAATTCTGTATCATCTACTATAAGGATCCTTTTTTTGAACATAGCATCTCCTCAAAAGGCATATGTCATAAAACTATCAAATTTATTGAAACATAAAAGTATGGCGAATTGCAAAATGGAGATAATTAATCATATAATTATTTACAAAAGACAGATTTAAACCCAATTAACTCTTAATGCCAGAAATATTAAATTGCTCTTACAAATTATTATCGGTTAAATAGAGCTAAAGAATAATGTTTTATTAAAATTATATCAGGCAGAACAAAATATCAAATGCTTATAGATTTATAGAGTTTTAAATTAACAAAACTTTTACTATTATTATATAATATGCAGTCTAATCAATAAAGATTTTTTTGAATATTTAAATAAAAAATAAAAATTTTACGCTTACATATTATTAAATTTACGTTTTTATGGTATATTAAGATTATAAAGGAGTGATATAATTGTCAGAATTTTGTAAATGTGGTTCATTGATATTGTCTGGACAGTGCACAAACAAAAACTGCAGCTTTAAGACCGTATCAAAACCTACTACGCCGAAACATTCATCTCGAAGTAAAGCTGCCTCTTCCGATTCAAGCGCTAAGGAGCCTAAAGCTCCCCGTGTTCGAAGAGCTTCAAAATGTATTACCTATAATTTAAATGATATAAAAAAAGAAGAGGCTATTGATTAATAGCCTCTTCCCCTTTATAAAAGTAAAATGCAGACGTATTAACTGCATTTTTAATGTGAAATCTTTTTCGAAACTCATATAAGGGCTTTTTAAGATGTTTATGCTCCTCTTATATAGGATATAATTAATGTATATTACTATATAAAACTAGCTGTAAAGGAGTGAATATACTTGAAAAACTATTCAATAACTTACTGGTTGCTCTCTATTACTCTTGCTTTTTTCATTGGATATTTTCTAATTCAGCGCTTTGCTGTTCTCTCCAACCAGCCTGTTGTAACACGCCTAAACGATATTATTCAGTATGCTCAGCAAGATAATTGGTCCAAAGCGAGAAACTCCGCTGATGAAGTTATAAAAATATGGGAGAAGGATAAGTACTTTATTATGTTAAACTATGCAGAAGCTGACTATTCAATATTTATCGACAGCCTCGCAAGAATTCAAGGAGCTATAAGAACAAGAGACAAAACTGAAACTGTCATTCAGGTATTATCCACTATAAAACTATGGGAAAACTTCATAAAAGTTATTCCTGCGCCATAAGGAGCATAAAATTGGAAGCTATAACCTTTATTGTTCGCTGCATAATTGTATTATTATTCTCCTGGTTATGCGTGAGAATTATAGGCAAGAAATCCATTTCACAATTAACAGCCTACGACTTTACCACATTAATGATAATAGCTAATGTGGCGTCGGAACCCTTGGTATATAAAATTAGCTCTAAAGCGTTTCTGGGTTCTATAGTCTTAGCAGTCTTAACTGTCATTATCGGGTGGTTATCCTTAAAAAAGAAGTTTTATAATTTAGATATGAAACCTGATATTGTTATTGTAAATGGAAAAGTGGATAAAGAAGCATTAAAAAGAAACAGAATGAATCTGCCTTTCCTTTTATCTTTATTAAGATTACAGGGGTATGCCAAAGTATCTGATGTTGAATTCGCAATTATAGAGCCTGATGGAAACCTGTCGGTAATTCCTACATCCCAAAGCCGACCTGTCACACCGAATGATTTAAAGATAGAAACACAATATGAAGGCATCTCATTACCGCTTATCATTGATGGTGAAATACAATATAGCAATCTAAAATACGCAAAGTTGGACAGGGAATGGCTGAATGGGGAAATAAAAAAGCTTGGAGCCGCTGGGACTGAGGATGTATTTTTAGCTGAATTAGATACAACCGGTAAATTAATTGTTGATCTTTATAAGTCGCCAGTTGGAGATAAACCCAATATTTTTTAAAGCAAGAGATCAGGAAAAGCCCTTTTCGGATCTCTTGCTCAACGAATAAAGCTGGCTTACAGTTCGATCTCTATATAGTTAACCAAATGTAAAGTTTTATATCAGTTCGCTTTGAAAATCTCTTTTTCGGCTGTTCACAGCAACTAATAAAACTAATTTTACGTTTGGCTACCTATAAGTCTCCCCATCTATAAGAACATTTTAATCTTCTGAAACTTAAAAGTATTTGAAAAAATCCTTTTCGAGCATCTTCTAACATCTGTTTAAATGCTAATCTTTTTTTATCTTTCCACGCAGAAAATCCCTCATCAATATATAATCCTGAAGTTACAATTTTTCCATCTTTTGTATGGTGAACCCCTATATTAACTATGTTGTGATTATTCGTTTCTGCCCAATCCTTAAACTTGTCTATTTGAGTACTTATGGAGGTTTCTTGTTCTTCTTTGTCTATACCAACGCGAATGTAACCAACAACATTCATAGTAGCAACACTTCCTTACAATTTATTTGTGTATAATCTGCACAATATAATTGCATCATCTATTAGAGGTATATGTCTATAAAAACGAGGGATTTTCAATCATTCAAACTGAAGTGTTTTTTTAATTACTATTGAAATTCAGTAACAATTTGATAAAATATATATGAAAGATTTACCAGCAGTACCGTACAAGCAGTATAAATTAACTCCTTGGAAGTTGGTGAATTTACATGGGGGATGGTGTAAACGTTACAGGGGCAGATACAGCCAAAAAGTCTAAAGTTTATCTTGAAGTTGAAAATAAACTTCCTGAAGCAGATTCAAAAGATAAAAAGAAAATTGCTGAAGCTATATTAAAAAGAGGTAATAGCCTTGAGATGCTTGAAGGCACCGGAGGTAGGCCAAGTGATATAAGTAATCGTGTGACTGTTGAGCAAGTTAGAGCAGAATTAAAAAAATCAGCAATAGGAAGAGAAACCTTGGATTATATTGACAAACATGGAGTAAAAATATTATTATCATATGAACCACAACAACAAGTTGTAAATGGAAAAGTTTATAAAATAATGGGTGAAAATAATTCTCTTACAAAACTAATTAAATGCTTTGTGACTAATACTATAACACCAGAAAGAAGTTCAGCAACAATTGTTCATGAGGTAACACATAGAATGTTTAGAGATAAAGGAATTCCTTATACTAAACAAGAAGAATTTTTATGTAGATTAAGACAAGAATTGCATTTAAGCAGAGGTAAACCAGTACCACTTAGTATATTGAGAAAGCATTACAAATTAGTTAAAAATGCACCACAGTATCAAAATTTACCTGATAAAATTCCAAATCGAAAGGGGATAAAATAATTGAAAAATATAGATGAAATGACAGAAGAAGAACTTATTGCTTTTTCTGAAGAGCAATCTCAAATAACTAATAGGGTAGCACAAGGAGAAAAAGTTCCTTGTCCAGTATGTGGAGAATTATTATTTATTGTTGCACCATGGGGAAATTCAGAATGGGTAACTGAAGAAAATTTAAAGACTCATTTACCTGGAGTATATTGTTCTAAGGATGACAAACATTTTGCAGTGCAATTGACTTTTGATGATTTATTTATAGATGAATGAAAAATAAAACGCAAAAAAGGGGATAAATAATGAATTTAATGGACTTTCCTAATAAATTTAAAATAATTTTATTCGAAGGTACTGATAGTATTAAATTTGGTATGACAAGTGAAGAAATACAATTAATATTATTAAAAAAACCAAAGATATTTAAAAAAATTTTTTATATTCCCTACGACACAGAGAACTATGATATATGTCATGTGTATTATGAACCAAATGAGGAAGGAAAATTAGTGTGCGGAGCCATTGAATTCATGCCAGAAGCCGAAGTTTATATAAATGATATTAAACTTCTTGGTATGGGCAATAAAACTGCATTTAAAATATTTAAAGATATATTTCCAGATAGTGAACAAAATGTTGATACTTACAGGTCTGCCAAATCGTGTATTTCTTTATTTTCATTTAAGCACAAAGTTTCAACCATATATATTACTAGGAAAGGATATGAAGAAAATTTTAAAAAAGTAGAAGAAAAAGCATTTCGGGAATATATGAATACTAAGTCAAAGGAGAGAGTCAATGAATAAAATGAAAAAGAAAATTATTTTAATTATAAGTACATTTGGTATATTATTAATTTTTATGACTTTTACAGCATTTACATTTATTAAACCTCAGTCTTCTATTGTCGAAACAGACCAAAGTTATATAGCAAAAATAACTCCGATGCCGTGTAATGTTACTTGTACTATAATACACAATTCTGACGGAAGTGTAGATATGTTTGTTCCTGCAAATCAATGAAAACGCAGAAAAACCTCTGCTTTTATTATATAATCAATGCTTTACAAATATAGGAGAATTAATACATGGGTATAAAAATCGCTGAACAGATTGAAATTATTAAACGAATGGTCAATGAAAAATTCAAGATATACTTAGGAGAAGGTTTAATTGCGGATTTTCAATGTAAGTTTAATCCACCAGCCACAATTGAAGAAATTAATCAGTTAGAAAAAGACCATAAGATAGCAATACCTCCAGATTATAAAGAGTTCCTATTAATAACTAATGGTATGTACTTAATGGATATAATGAAATTTCATAGTTTGAATGATATAGAAATGATTCTAGACACAGGAATATATATGCAAGGTGTTTATCCAATAGCTTATATTAACGGTGATTATATAGTAATAAACAGTGATGATATAGTATGCAGACAGTACATATATGCTGGAGGACATGATACAGTTGATGAATTTATATGTTTATCCGCAAGCTTTGAAACATTTTTAGACCGTTTAACAAGCACAAATTGTAATATATATTGGGACTGGTATCATAGTAAGATATTTTACTCATTCAGTGGTAATTATCCTGATACTAAACCAACCAGATATACCTCACCAGTAATATATACAAAAGCAAGCTTAGTAGTACCTAACCCTCCAGATAATAAATAAAGAAGACCATAAAGGTATCCCAGAACTGAATCGTCAATCTGGTAATTCAATAGTGTTTAGTTCAATTATGTTCTCCTTATTTCACTTAGATAATAATAAATATTTATTTATGCTTATTCTAGGATTAATATTAGGGTATGTTTATATTAAAAGTAACTCACTTGCATTATCACTAATATTATTTGCAAGCAATCCTAAATATAGTGTAACAAATTCAATTTATATAGGATTTTTGAAGAAGACAAGTACACATATGTTTTCATCAATAAATATAGTATTTGTAATTTTATGTATAATTCTCTCTATTTTCAGTTCAATTTATTGGGGATTCAAACATAATGACGAAAATAAAAAAATAAAGTGGGATAAACTCTCTTTAAGCCTACTTCCGAGCATTATAATAGTTTTATGTTTATCAATTTATCAAACGAGTATTTAAAGAAGCATAAAGGAGATAACCAATGAACAATAAAAATTTAGATAAAGTAAGAGGTTTCTTTATAATATTTAGCATTGTAGTTTTGATTGAATTTCTAGTTATTATTTTGCTTGTTTACAATAATAAACATTCGGCAACCTTAGGACAAAGAAAATTTGATGAAAGTTTTATACAATATTTGAATATATCATGCAACGATTTGCAAAATGTTGTACAAACCAAGACTTCAGACATAAAATTCAAATCATCTTTTATAGCTTTGACTTTATCAGATATTTCAAGTGCTTGTAGTATTGTTAAATATACATCTTATTATAATCAAAATCCCAAGTTAGAAGGAATGTTAAGTAATTATAAATATGTTTTAACTAATGCGTCAATAGATACAATAGTTGAAAATAGCAATAAATTCATTCCTTATATGCAAGATATATTAAAGGATGCAAACTCCAAGCAAAGCACAGATAAGTTTACTGATTTTTTAAATAGGTTTCAGCAAAATACTTTAATACCAAATAAATAATAGAATACATTTTTATTTTTTATATTTGGTTCTTGATATAATGTATCTTAGTTGGATGAACAAGAGCCAGAGTGTTAACTCAAATTAAAAATCCCTCATGTATAGGAATGCCTTTACATAAGGGATAATTCACACTTTAAAAAATTTTTTATCATCCAGCCCAACCAATTCCCTACAGCCTCGGGTCTACCGGTTCACTTTCAAACGCAAGTACTCCGAATACACACTCGTGCACTCTATAGAGCGGCTCATTCCTTACAAAACGTTCGAGTGCTTCCATTCCAAGCGCAAATTCACGAAGAGCCAACGAACGCTTCTTCCCAAGAGATCTGTTCCTCAGCCGTTGAATATTCTCATCCATTGTATATTCCGGCCCGTAAATAATCCTGAGATATTCTTTTCCACGGCATTTTACAGCCGGCTGCAAAAGTTCTCTGTTATTATTCACAATAAAGTTGTATGGCTTTACGACCATTCCTTCTCCCCCCGGAAGAGGTCAAGTTCTCCCACCACTTCGTACCCTTAGCTATACTTTCTGAGTCAGTAACGTCAACAATGATATGGTTTGTTGCTATAATTAAGCTGTCGCCCTGAGCGCAGTATTTAGCGATGGTATCCATGTGCCATATGTGGTTTTTATCTGAATGCGCTTTTCCTTCTGTCGCTAGAATGTGAAAAGGCGCTAGTTTTAAGTCATCAATAGAGTTAACGGGCCAGCAATATTCTCTATATGCATCTACATACTTGCGCATCGACTTTGAACGTTCACTGAATCTTTGCAATAGTCCATTTATATCTGCATTCTGTCCCGAAGTCTGCTTGCTCACTTCAAAGGAATTAGCTTTATTTGCAGACGCTTGTTCAAGCAGCTTAACAGCTTCATCAAGCGCGACTCTACCGGAAATACCTACAGCCGAGTATTGTTCCTTGAGCAGCATCTGAGCTTTGGCTGACCAGGGCATCAACTCACAGTCAAGACACACCCAATCGGTATCGAAGTCACTCCAGAAGCTTGATTTGTCTAAAGCTTTCCTTACTCTGTCTATCAATGCTGCCTCGAGCTCCATATTATCAAAGAAATGCCTTCCTGTACGGGTATAACATATTCCGGCAGATCCGTCCACGACTCCAAACCTTTTTGCTGCTGCCTGGCTGTCTTTACATACGATCACCACTGCTCGGGAACCCATATGCTTCTGTTCGCATACTACCTTATCTACTCCCCGTGTACGGAAGTATTCAAAGCCTTCAGCAGGGTGTTCCAGCATTCCTTCTTCCTTACTGGTCTCACTGGGCGACATAGTAGGCGGCAAATATATAAGCCAATGAGGGTCAGCAGCAAACCTGCTCATTACCTCTAAAGCGGCAATAGAGTTTTCCTCCTTTATCGTAATGTTATGGTACAGTCTGGTTCCGATAATCCTCTTACCCAGAACATCATTGATATCCAGGATATCATTGTCCCCCCTTGCCTCCGAACCATCAACCTTATCATCTTTAGGCAGGAAAGGCTTAGCTGGCTCATAATAGGTTTTTAAGGCCTTGACTTCCACAAATTCTCTTTCCGGATACCGATAAGCCGTTAATTTTCCGCCAAAAACACATCCGGTATCAATGTTGATTGTATTGTTCGTCTTTAAAATTTCTGCCTGCGGGGTATGACCATATACAACCGTAGCCTTACCACGGTAATCAGAAGCCCAATCATATCTCACAGGTAACCCATATTCATCAGTTTCACCTGTAGTCTCCCCATAAAGAGCAAATTCACGCACTTTACCGGAACCCCTGCCCTGAAGCTCTTCCTTCATCCCGGCATGGGCTACAACGAGCTTTCCATCATCCAGTACATAGTGGCTAACGAGGCCATCAATGAAGACTTTCACATCTTCAATAAATTCTGGAGATTCATTTTCAAGCTGCTCCAAAGTTTTATCCAAACCATGAGTTATCTGAACATTCCCCCCATTAAGCTTCTTTAAAAGCTTGATATCATGGTTGCCTGGCACACAAAGCGCGCTTCCCGATTTAACCATATCCATAACAAGCTTTAACACTTCAGTAACTCCAGGTCCACGGTCTACTAAGTCACCAAGGAACAGCGCTTTCCTTCCTTCGGGATGCGTTATCCCGTAATTACCGTTCTTGCGCTCATCTACAGCCTTTCCAACACAGTAACCCAATTTCTCAAGTAGCATTTTTAGCTCATCATAGCAACCGTGAATATCACCTATGATATCGAAAGGTCCATGCTCGGCCTTCCTATTATTCCATAATGGCTGTCTTTCAAATGAAGCCTCTTCCACTTCCTCAGGAGAGTTGAGTACATACACATACCTGAAGCCTTCCTTCTGAAGCCCTCTGATTGATTTTCTGAGCAGTTGGGTATGATTTCTTATTACATGCTCTCCTACCTGCCTGTCAGTTCTACTGTTATTCCTTTCATGGCATACCTTTTCCGGCAGATTAAATACCACAGCCACAGTCAGACAATGATAATTTCTAGCAAGCTGAACAAGCGGCTTTCTTGCAGCTTCCTGCACATTTGTTGCGTCAACAACTGTAAGGTTGCCTAGCTGCAGCCTTTTTGAGGCTATATAATGCAAAACTTCAAAAGCAGTATTAGTAACAGTCTGATCGTTATCGTCATCGGACACCAGCCCTCTGCAAAAGTCAGATGATATCACCTCAGTCGGCTTGAAATGCCTCCTTGCAAAAGTAGACTTGCCAGAGCCTGAAGAACCTATTAAAACTATTAAACAAACTTCTGGTACCGTTAATTTCATAATGTAAACACTCCCATCTGTGTAGGGCTTCCGAATTCATTGTCGACATCGCCTATTTGTACAAATCTCACATTATATCCATAGTCCTTTGCAACCTTAGCCGCCCACATTTCAAACTCTCTACGGCTCCACTCAAAACGATGATCCCTATGACGCAAGCTTCCTTCAAGGAGATTTGAGTAATGCGTATTATATTCTTTGTTTGGAGTAGATACTATGACTGTTTGCGGCCTTGCAAATTTAAAAAGCACCTTTTCAAAGGCTGCCAGTCTATTTTCATCAAGGTGCTCAATAACCTCAATAACTGTCGCCGCATCATATCCGGAGAACCGCTTATCCCTGTATGTCAAGGAGCCTTGGAACAAGTTAATCCTCTTTTTTTGCATTTCAGGTAATCTGTCAATTTTTAATTTATCCTTAGCCCTTTCAAGAACATTGTACGAAACATCAACACCCGCAATTTGTTCAAAACTCTTATCCTTTAAAAGCATCGAGAGCAGATTTCCTTCTCCACATCCGATATCTATGACTCTTTTTGCATTGACACTTTTTAATGCGGCTACTACCGTACCAAGCCTCTGCTGGTTTAAGTTGAGTTTCTTTTCAGTTTCCTCTCGCTGTGAAGGCTCATCCGGTTCGCCTTCGTCATCTAATACATCACTTTCTTCTACAAGTCTTTCAAGCGCCTGGCTAATAA
This sequence comes from Bacillota bacterium, assembly GCA_030705945.1. Lineage (GTDB taxonomy): Bacteria > Bacillota > Clostridia > Acetivibrionales > DSM-2933 > Pseudobacteroides. The sequence continues at coordinate 954 of JAUZPS010000074.1, read as the reverse complement.
GATTCTTCTTTCTCTTTAAGTATCGGCCTGTGATCAGCCCCTTTTCAGGATGGTTAATGAGCCACCCCTCTCCATGCCAGATCAGCTTGTCAATTTCATCAGCTCCAACCCAGTAGTGCTTGTCAGCGTCAAGTACCGGTATAAGCACATAGATATGGTTTAATAAATCCTGAAGCCTGACTTCACCCTCAAGAGAAACCGTATAATACTTGCTCATGCCCCATTCAGGAAATTTCTCATCCAGCATATATTCCTCGACTGTCACCTTGTACCCTAAGGGCTCAAATAGCCGGTGTATAATCCCTTCTGCTCCTCTTGCTGGCAGCATCATTATTCTTGCTTTGAGCGGCAATGCCATAGACGCGAGTTCAGGCTTATCTTTAGATTTACCGGACATTGCAGTTCCAAACACTCTTGATATTGCTACACTCAAAAACGAAGATGCAACATAAGGCCTGTCATTCACATAGTCAAACAACCCGCCTTCTCCTGTTGAACCTTTCTTTCCCCTTGCAAGATCAATCGGGTCTATATCAAGGACCAGTGCAGCTGTACACCTTTCGTTTGTTGCCTCAGGATAGAACATATGAGCTTTTCCGTGACTTAGCTCAAATGTTTGCGGTCTTGATGGGTTCTTATATAATAGATACCCTAAATCCGTTGCCGGCGCCTGAGTATATGTAATTGTAAGTATCATGTTTACACCTCTTAACTTTCATTTATGAATTATTATAAATCTCATATTTATCACTTATCATTAAAATCTGCCTCATGCAGGTTTAGTAAATTATTATTGAACTCCTTCTTCCATAATAGATTAATTGCTTTGCATCTTGCCTTTTCTTTAGAAATATTCATAGGGCGCATGCTTAACTTGAATTCGCCTTTAATTTTCATCTCCAAGTTAAACAAAGGATCTCAATTGTAGACACCCATTCCCTCATCTCAAGTTTC
>JAUZPS010000739.1 GCA_030705945.1 Bacillota bacterium | reverse complement strand
TATAACAATAAAAAAAAGACAATTGCGTGATTTGTCTTTTTTTGGTGTAGGTAGTATCAAAAAAATAACTGGTCGTTTCAAAAACTTGATATAATGGGTTTTCGTCATATAAACTTGAACAAGGAATTTTTTGAAACGCCCTTATTGCTTATTGTTATGCTCAAATTTTTAAAGTTTTTTATCATTTATTATATTAGCCTTATTCAATATAGTTATTAATAAGTACGAAATAACTGAGCTTAATCCGCCTTGAATTCCATTAACCGGCAAATCTTTAATCGCCATACTGAGCCCTAAAGATTTATCAATATGATTTAAAATAAAGCTCTCTGCGATGAAATATCCCCCAACCATTATGACCGAACCACAAATAACGCCAATTATCGTCTTAAACCTGCCGGCGGTTTTTTCTTTATTTGAAAATATAGCAGCAACTACAAACGCTTCTAGGCCTTTAACAATAAATGTTATTGGAGCGTAAATTGAGCATCCTGAGTAAATATCAGCCATTGCTGAACTAATTCCGCCAACTGCAAAGCCAAAATATCTGCCAAGCAAAATGCCTGATATCATTACAAAAATATCGCCAAGATTAAAATAGCCACTGGCCATTGGAATTTTTGTGACCACTGTTGCTATAAACACCATAGCCATCAGTAATCCTCCTAAAACTACCCTATTTGTTGTCGAATTATTCATTTCTATTTCCTCCAATTTGTAAACTGTATCGATACACATTTATACCTATACAAAAAATCTTAGAATATGATAATGATAATAAGGCATTGTGTCAATATTTTTCTAACCTTTTTGCCGTAATTTTAACAAATATATAAAAAGCAATTAATCTTTTACATTTGCCTATCGCAAAATAACGTTAAAGCGTTCGTTATTTTGCTCCGTCAAATGTAAGATTAATAGTGCTTTTTATATACTTAATTGCATTTGACAGTTGTACCTAACACTTACTAGCAATTTAAACAAGTTAATGTCGCAAAACAATCTTTAATATGAAACTTCATAATCTTGCAATTTTCTATCTTGAATTTCCAGAAGCCATCATGTCCCATTCCTAACAAATATGCGGCAATGCTTCTTATACACCCTGAATGTGTCACAAGGACATATACTCCTGAATCTGTATCTTCAATTAAATTTTTGACAAATATATTGACCCTCTGAAAAAATGAATCCGCGCTTTCACCTTTATCAATAACATATCCATTCCAATTTTTATTCCACTCATCTTTTTCATAAGGGTATATCTGGCAGATTTCATCATAAGTCATGTTTTCAAATACTCCAAAATTTCGTTCCTTCAGATCATCGACATAATTAATATTAAGCCCGTGAGCTTCATTTATTATCTCCGATGTCCTTACCGCCCGAATTAATGGACTTGAAAATATATATGTTATTTTTATATCTTTTAGTTTCTCCTTAAGCTCATAAGCTTGTTCTACCCCTCTTAAATTCAGAGCCGAGTCTGTCCAACCCGAATACCTTTGCTCATTATTCGTATCGGTTTCTCCATGCCTAATAAGAATCAATTCTATCATATCTACCACCCTCAAAGCGCATTATATAAGGGCGTTTCAAAAAATTCCTTGTTCAAGTTTATATGACGAAAACCCATTATATCAAGTTTTTGAAACGACCAGTTGCTAAGTTTTTCTGATACTATATAAAAAGCAATTAATCTTTTACATTTGCCTATCACAAAATAACGTTAAAGCATTCGTTATTTTGCTCCGTCAAATGTAAGATTAATAGTGCTTTTTATGTATATAAGTTACGAAAAAGATTTTACATTAAAAATGCAGTTAATACGTCTGCATTTTTATATCAAAGCTGAACTTTTCGCAACTTATGAATCAAGGTATATATTTTGCAATATAAAAAATGGATGTAAAATGTTT
>JAUZPS010000738.1 GCA_030705945.1 Bacillota bacterium | reverse complement strand
TGCAAACTGCAGCCTCCACATTGAGTGAAAACGGGACAGAAGGGCTTTATCCTGTCAGCAGATTCTTCAATGATTTTAACCAGCTTGCCAATTGAGTATGCTTTGTTAACCTTTGTTATTTTTACTATAACCTCTTCACCTTCCAAAGCATCATCAACAAACACGGTAAAGCCATCTACTCTGCCTACGCCTTGTCCCTCATGGTTCATTCCTGTAATTGTAATATTATATTCTTTATCCTTTTGAACAATGGGCATTAGTATCCTCCTAAATAAAGCCTCCATCAATTATTGTATTAAAATCAATTAGGTAGTATCAAAAAAACTTAGCAACTGGTCGTTTCAAAAACTTGATATAATAAGTTTTCATCATACAAAACTTGAACAAGGAATTTTTTGAAACGCCCTTAATCATTTACATTTATATATCGCAAAATACCGTAAAAACGTTCGTTATTTTGCTCTGCTAAATGTAAGATTAATAATGATTTTAATGTAGGAACTTACTTCATTGCAATATAAACCGCAAAATTATAGTATTTCCAAACGATATCCAAAGTATTAAATCCTACATCCTTAAGCATTTCAAGATGTTTCATCATTGATATCGGGCTATCCTCTCTGTAGTGGGTCGGCGCCCAGATCTCTTCAACTTCTTTCTGTGGAACTTCCTTCATCATGTATTCCTTCCATCTCTCCATATATCTGTCATAAAGCCAATCACACGAAGCAAGGACAACATCAGCGTTAATAAAAATACCCTTGTCTTTTACGGCTCCGTAAATTTTCCTGTAAAAATCAAGTTTTTCCTTATCAGACACGAGGTGATGAAAAGCAAGGGAAGATACGATCAAATCATATTTTTTATCGAAATCAAATTGATTAAAGTCACATTCAATAAACCGAGAATCCGGGGCGTCGGATAATTTTCTTTCAGCCATTTTAAGCATATTTGGCGCCATATCAACACATGTAAGCCTAGCATGTGGGTACAGATCCTTTATTGCCTTGGAAATTGTTCCTGTTCCGCAGCCAAGATCGATTACCTCCAATTGAGCATTTTTATCAAAGGAAATGGAGTCTGTTAACGCTCTTACCATTTGCGCGTAATAAGGTATCAGCTTTCTTATTATTCCGTCAAACTGTTCCGCTTCCTCATTAAAATGGGCTTTTATACCATCCATTTTATCCATAAATTATCTCCTATTTCTTTTAGTTTTGCGATAAAAACTTTACATTCCGGTACCTTTAAATACTCCTCAACAATTCAGTCAGCTCACCGGTATAATATATATTCATTGTGTGCAGCGCCCTTGTCATTGCAACATATAGAAGCTTAATGTCCAACTCATCCGTTGTATAACTTTCTGCCCCTGTTATAAACACTGCGTCAAACTCAAGGCCTTTTGAAAGATAAGATGGAACAAGCACCATTCCGCCTTTGTATTGGTCTTCCTTTCCGGTTATCAATTGAAGTTCAGGAAGCTCCTTCTTCAATAGACTATGCAGCTCTTTGCATTGACTCTGGGTTTTACATATCACAGCTATTGAATTAAAGCCCTTCTTCTTTACCGATTCAATTTCTGCAATAACTTCCTGAGCCATTTCCTTAAGGGTTTCCTTCTGAATGAGTCTGACAGGGTCCCCATGCCTGAATACAGGCTTTGCTTTTACGATATCATCATCTTTTAAAAAATCAATAACCTTATTTGCCGCATCCATAATCTCTACAGAAGTACGGTAACTCTGCTGCAGCGTAAGGTACTCAGGCTTTTTATCCTTATATACATCCTGAAGAACTTCCTTCCATGTCTTAATGCCCCTGTATGAGTGGATTCCCTGGCACAGATCGCCGAGCAATGTAAAAGAACTGTCCTTTATGATCATCTTAAGAGCATAGAGCTGGAACACGCTAAAGTCCTGAACCTC
>JAUZPS010000737.1 GCA_030705945.1 Bacillota bacterium | reverse complement strand
TGAAAAAGATGTTAATATATTAAGACAGAAGCGTATTTTAACAGCAAAGACAAACGCGCGAGGTGAATTCAGGTTTTTTGTAAATGAAGGAGACTATGCCTTAAGCATTGACATTGATACGATACCTGTTGGAAAAGGAGTTGTTGAAGCGAATAGGTTTCTAAAAGCAGGAGAAAGAAATATAATTGATTTTACAGTTAAGGATATTGACTCGATAGATATAGAGAATGGTTTTCTCAAAATAAGCGATGGAGAACATTTCAGTATTAACCCGATATTTAAAGACAAGGATGGCAATATCTTATCAGCTAAAGCGAATATTCTACCTGAAAATAAAGATATTGAAATAGGTTCCCAGACACTCAGGGTCTTATCAGAATTTTCAGATGAATTTGAAACTAATATTATAATTGACGCTGGAAAAATAATTAGGAGAGCGCCAATTCATATATCGAAGACTAACATATGCTCTTTAGCTAAAATAAATAAATCTCACAGGCTTGGAATAATCGATGACAATACAAGAATTCAATATTTATTACAAGCTTTAATAAATAAAAGAGAACTCCCAAAGGATTACTATTCAACTGCTCCAATAAAAAGCGGAACCGGAATTATAGATGAAATAACAAGATTTATGCATAGGAGTGATGCTCAACCGGAAATATTGGAGAAAGCAAGAAAGTATGTCGATTCGTCGCTTCCAGAACTGGATAGGACATATATGAGCCCAAGCGGCTATTTTAAAATTCATTATACCTTAAACGGAGAAAACGCGGTTGCTTCAAACATGAGAAATTCAAGAATTGCGCCGCCATATATAAAACAAATTGGCGTCGAGTTTGACAGGGTAAAAGATGTTACTTGCGCAAAAAGAGGATTCAGAGAGCCAATTTTGGAAAAGGAAAAAAATACGTATGATATATATGTTTATAATCTTAAAGGAATTTATGGCGTTACTTATTCAAAGCCTGTCAGTAATGATCAGAATGAAAGATCCAGGGTGGCTTCAAGTTATATCTGCATAGATAATAACTATTCAAATAAAAAAGGATTTGATAAGAGCAGAGAAGAATGTATGAAAGTTACAGCCGCTCATGAATTTTTTCATGCAGTTCAACATGCTTACTGCTTTGATGCGGATATCTGGTGGAAGGAAGCTTCTGCGACATGGAATGAAGATGAAGTTTATACCGGCGTCAACGATTATATCAGATATATTAAAAGCTACTTTTCCGAGCCATACATATCATTAGATGAGACCAGCTACAGTGGTGTTGTATTTGCAAAATTCCTTTCAGAAAATTATGGCGGTTATGATACAATTAAAAAAATATGGGAAATGCAAGCTAGCAGATATGAAACCAGTATTGACGCTATTGACGCAGTTATTCGGGAAAATTATGCCGGAGAGGATATTGGAAAGGTATTTAATCGTTTTTCCGCATATAATGTTAATCCTGCTCAGTACTATAAAGAAGGCGATTTATGGAAAGAAGCTGCTGCCGCCCAAAATATTCATTCAAGTTATCCCATGTTTTATGCCCAAGGACAGCTTAACCACCTCTCATCCAACTATCAGTTATTTAAACCGATTGCTTACGAAGAAGGAAAATCCTTAAAGATTATTATTGATGGTGAATTTGGAGCAAAATGGGGATTTAAGCTTCAGAAAAGAAATAAAAAGGATAAACTTTATTCCATAACAGAAATTATGCCAAAAGGTAAATTTAATAGGGTTGAGATTATGTTGAAGGATTTTGGAGACGTTTATGATGAGGTTTATTTTATACCATCAAACCTTGAAAAGGAAAGTAACCGCATCAAATATGCATATTCCGCAAGTATAGTACAGGTATAGAGAATAATTGCATAAACAATCACTTTTATAATAGCTGGAGGATAGTATGCCAATAACAGAGAAAAAACTACATAATA